>CANTEO010000005.1 GCA_947652855.1 uncultured Roseburia sp.
GAGTTTCTTTAAAGATTTAAAAGAAGATATTGCACAATCCGAAATCTGCAATTATGATCTCAAGCATAACATTTGGCATGGGGCATTTGTTGAATTTATTCAATGGAAGTGGCATGGACTTGGCGAACAATTTGTGTCAAATTTGTTTTGCGGTTGCGGTAGGCTTCCTGTTTGTAATAATCTTTTATCGTGGCGGAAGCCTGCTCCCCTGTATTTTTACCCATTCCGCTATTAACGCTCTCAGTACTTTTGCAAATGAAGCGGGATTTACGGTGGAAAAGCAGATTATGCGTATTCTTATTATGATTGCCCTAACGGTTGCTTACGCTTTAATCCTCACAAAGACGCTCCCAAAAATCTTTGGCTTTATGGGATATTTTGATGAAAAGATTTAAATAAGTATTAAAATTTTTTGATTCCTTTGACAAAGCATAGGATTTATGCAAGAATAAATTGTTCTATGAATGAGAGGAGGATTTCAGATGAAGAAAACATTCATGCGCACAATGAGCGTGCTGCTGACATTTCTCATGATCTTCGGCCAGATGACTAGCGTGCTTGCGACGGGGACAGATGAGCCGGTGGACGCGACGACTGCGGAGACAGGAGCGAGGGCTGGAATAGACGGCGCAGTGGAAACTCCGGAAAAGACCCAGGACGGGGACGCGGCGGGAGCCGGGACGGACGCAGGGGCAGAGACGGGCCCGGGAGAAAATGTCGGGACGGGAGAGCCTTCGGTTCCTGAGACGCCGGAAGAAAATGGAGCAGCAGGGGCCGGATCCGGCAATGGGACGGACACAGAGGCAGCCGGGCAGCCGCAGGAGCCGGCAGGATCCAGTGAGGCGAAGCCGGAGGATGCAAATACAGAGACGAAGCCGGAAAAAGACATTTCCGGGGACATCACCGTGGACAGTGAGAAGGACATTTCCGGGACGATTACGGTAGAAGAAGATAAAAACGACGATAAAGTGGAGATTCAGAAAGGCGACAAGCCGTACTTAGCCCTTGGCGCGGACTTAACGCCGCAGCAGCAGGCCACGGTGCTTGCGATTATGGGAATTGACAGCGCGAAGCTTTCGGATTACGATGTGGTCTATGTCAATAATTCTGAGGAGCATCAGTACTTAAACTCTTACATTGACAGCAGCAAAATCGGCTCCAAATCCTTATCGTCGGTCGTGATTATGGAGCGCAAGGACGGCAACGGGATCAATGTCTCCACGAATAACATTTCGTACTGCACCGTCGGAATGTACAAAAACGCATTGGCGACGGCAGGCATTGAGAATGCGGACATCATCGTGGCGGCTCCGTTCGCGATTTCCGGGACGGCCGCGTTGGTCGGCGTCTTTAAGGCGTATAAGGAAATGACAGGGGATGAGGTTGACGAGGAGAACATCGACGCCGCCCTGCACGAGCTGGTGCTGACCGGGTCATTGGAGTCAGCCGGGGCCAGCTCAGACGAGGTGGAGAATATGATGGCTTATGTCAAGCAGGCTGTCGTTAAGCATGACTTGTCGGATGAATCGGAAATCAAAGACGTGATTGCGGAAGGCTGCGAGAAGTTTGGCATCACCCTTACGGAAGAAGAGAAGGGAGAGCTTGTCGGCCTGATGCAGAAAATCAGCAAGCTGGATTTGGATTGGGATAAACTGATTAATTCGGCGCAGTCCATTTACGATAAAATCATGTCGGCGGACAGCGGGTTCTGGGCAAAAATTAAGGAGCTTTTACAGTCGATCATAGCAAAGATAAAGGAATTGTTTTAAGGGAAAGGGAGCTGGCGCGCTTTTTGGCGCGGCAGCCCTTTTTTATCTTATAGGAATGACCTTTTCACGCTAATCACAAGAGGTAAAATATTGCTTTGCAATTGTGCTCGGCGCGCAAAGTGTCCATGCCCCTCATGAGTGAGGAGTTAGGGGAGGTGAAGTGGGCCTGCCCACTTTTTTATCTGACGGGAGCCTAAGGCGGATGGCAGAGCAGACAGCGGAGCAAACGGCATACAGGGCGCTTAGGGCAAGGAACGCAAACAGGATGACGCTTCGCCCATGCCGGAAGCCCGGCTCACTTAGGTAATAGGGGGTGAGCTTGGAACGGATGCCGCTTTTGGTCCAGGATAAGTCGTTTGACAGTGCGTCAAGCAGCCGATTGTACGCGTCGTCCGCCGCCTGTATGGAGCCATAGAACTCTGCCTGCGCAACTCTTGTTTCCCCTTGTCCGCAGGAATCGGGGGAAAGCAGGACGATCTGGCAGGCCGTTTGGTCTGTCAGATAGTAAAAATAGCCGGCAGCCTGGCCGTCTCGCATCTGCGCATAGCCCGTGTATTTCAGATCCTTTAAAGTTATGGAAAGAAAGACGTCTTTTTTTTCGGCCAGAGGCCCAATGTCAGAGACGGCTGCGGCCTTTGTTGGAAAGGCTGCGGATATGACCGGAAATGCGTAAAAAAGAAACCCGAGGGAAAAAAGGCAAAGCAGGGAGCAGGTCAGGCGGATTCGGGCTTGTTTTTTGGTCTGCTGTTTTTTGTGAAGTTTTGTTCTGATTCGTCGAGCCATATATTTCCTCATGATTGCGCAGTATTTTGCGCAGAAAGGGATGCCCGCAGGGCGTTTCCTCATGATTGCGCAGTATTTTGCGCAGAAAGGGATGCCCGCAGGGCGTTTCCTCATGATTGCGCTGCATTTTGCGCATTTTTCTTTTGTTAGGTATTATTATAGGGAACATCCATAAAAAAAGCAATCTTATTTGCCGCATAGGAATTCTTTTGCTATAATGGAAAGGCATATTTTGGCAAATGGGAGGGATAGCGATGGAGGCATACAGCGGATTTGCGGAATTGTACGATCTGTTTATGGACAATGTGCCGTATGAGGACTGGTGCGCATATTTGGTTCGGGCGTTAAGGGAGCATGGCATAGAGGATGGCCTTGTCCTGGACTTGGGCTGCGGCACAGGGAAGATGACGAGGCTTCTGGCAGAGGCCGGCTATGACATGATTGGCGTGGACGCGTCCATGGAAATGCTAGGAATTGCCAAAGCGCAGGAAGGAGACGGCTCCGGCATTTTATATTTGAATCAGGATATGCGGGAATTCGAGCTTTATGGGACGGTGAGGGCAGTCGTTTGCGTGTGCGATTCCATCAATTATATCACGTCGGAGGAAGAGCTGCTTGCCGTGTTCTCTCTTGTCAGCAATTATTTGGATCCTGGCGGTATTTTTCTGTTTGATTTGAACACATTATATAAATATAGGGAAATCCTGGGCGATCGGACATTTGTGGAGAATCGCGAGGAAGGGAGCTTTATCTGGGAGAATTATTTTGACGAAGAGGATCGGATCAACGAATATGGCCTGACCCTGTTTTCCCGGGAGGCGGATGGCAGATACCGAAAATATGAGGAGACGCATTTTCAGAAAGGCTACGAAATAGAGGACATTAGGCGGCTGCTGGAGGAATCCGGAATGGAATGGGCAGGCTGCCGCGAGGGCTACGCCAGTGAGGCGCCAGGAGAGCGGAGCGAGCGCGTCTGCATTATGGCTAGGGAATGCCGAAAGGACGGCGGGCCGCATAAGAAGGACGGTCAAAAAACGAAGGATGAATAGAGAGAAAGAAGGGGGAAGCTGAAATGGCAGACAGTATTGTACGGGCGACGGCCCAGGATGGGCAGATCCGGGCATTTGCCATCACGTCAAAGGAGTTAGTGGAGGCGGCGAGGGTACGCCATGACACAAGCCCGGTCATGACGGCCGCGCTTGGCCGCCTGCTGTCCGGCGCGGCCATGATGGGCGTCATGATGAAGGGGGAAAAGGATTTGCTGACAATTTCCGTGCAGGGCAGGGGGCCGGCAAAGTCCCTTATTGTGACGGCTGATTCCATGGGCCATGTCAAGGGCTATCCGGGGGAGCCGAACGTGATCCTGCCGCCGAACGCCAAGGGGAAGCTTGACGTGGGCGGCGCGATTGGGCCGGGCGTAATGAGCGTAATCAAAGACATTGGGATGAAAGAGCCGTATGTGGGCCAGATTGCGCTGCAGACAGGGGAAATCGGGGATGACCTGACGTATTATTTTGCGACGTCTGAGCAAATCCCTTCTGCTGTCGGCCTTGGCGTTTTGATGAACAGGGACAATACGGTAAAGGTGGCGGGCGGATTTCTCTTACAGCTTCTGCCGTTTGCGGACGAAGAGACGGTTGCGAAGCTGGAGGGGCGGATTGCGGAGGTGACGGGCGTGACCGCGCTTTTGGAAAAGAGCAATTCCCCAAAGGACTTGCTGAAAGCCGTCCTGGGGGACATCCCGTTTGATGTGACGGACGTGCTGCCGGCCTCCTTCCGCTGCGACTGCTCGAAGGAGAAGATCGCGAAATCGCTTGCCACCCTTGGAAAAAAAGAGTTGGATGAGATCATCGCGGACGGAGAGGGCATTGAAGTGAAGTGCCATTTTTGCAATCAGGATTACAAATTCAGCATTGCGGAGCTAAAGGAGATCAGAAGGTGAAAGACGGATATATCAAAGCAGCCGCCATTACGCCCAAAGTGCGGGTGGCGGACACAACATTCAATACGGAGCAGATTTGCAGGGAGATCGAGGGGCGCGCGAAAAGCGGCGTGAAGCTTCTCGTGTTTCCCGAGCTGTGCATTACGGGCTATTCCTGCGGGGATCTGTTTTTACAGGACGCCCTGCTCGCGGGCGCGAAAAAGGGGCTTAAGAGCATTGTCAAATGCACGAAAGGCGTGGATGCGCTCGTGTTCGTGGGCCTGCCCTTTTCGTATAGGGGCAAGCTCTACAATGTGGCGGCGGCAGCCTGCGGCGGCGAGCTATTGGGCCTTGTGCCAAAAACGCATCTGCCCAATTACAACGAGTTTTATGAGCTTCGCCATTTCACGAAGGGGATGGCGGAGACGGTGTATGTCGAATTTGACGGGGAATCGGTTCCCATGGGGAGCAACCTTTTGTTCTCATGCGATACGGTGGAGGGCCTGATTGTCGCCGCGGAAATCTGTGAGGATTTATGGGCGCCGAACCCTCCGAGCATACGCCATGCCCTGGCCGGGGCGACGGTCATCGTCAACCTTTCCGCAAGCGACGCGTTGACCGGAAAGGACGCGTACCGGAGGGAGCTGGCCTGCGGTCAGTCAGCAAGGCTTCTGTGCGGATATGTCTACGCGGGGGCCGGCGCCGGGGAGTCAACGCAGGACGCGGTCTTCGCGGGCCATAGCCTGATTGCGGAGAACGGAGCCCTTTTGGCGGAGTTTGGGCCGTTTGAGGAGGGCGCGGCCGTTACGGAGCTTGACATAAAAAAGCTTTTGGAGGAACGCAGGAGGAACAGCGTCTTTGAGCCAAATGGGCCGGGAGCGGATTACGACGAGGCGGAATTTTCCTTAAAGCCGGAAAAGACGAAGCTGACGCGCTTTATTGACCCTGCGCCGTTTGTGCCTGGGAGGAAAGGGGAACGTGACGCGCGCTGCGAGGAAATTCTCCTTATTCAGGAAATGGGCCTTTGCGGGAGGCTAAGGCACACCGGAGCGACGTGCGCCGTGGTCGGCATTTCCGGGGGCCTGGACTCGACGCTTGCCCTGCTTGTGACGGCGCGGGCCTTTGACCGGTTGGGCCTTGACCGGAAGGGGATTTGCGCCGTCACCATGCCGGGCTTTGGCACGACGGGCAGGACATACGACAATGCGGTGGGCATGATAAAAAGCCTTGGCGCCCGTTTTTTGGAAATCCCGATTCGGGACGCGGTCAGCCTGCATTTGAAGGACATTGGGCATGACGCGTCGGCGTTAGACGTAACGTATGAGAACGCCCAGGCCAGGGAGCGCACGCAAATCTTAATGGACGTCGCCAACCGGGAGGGCGGCCTGGTGATCGGGACAGGGGATATGTCGGAGCTTGCCCTGGGATGGGCGACGTATAACGGCGACCATATGTCGATGTACGGCGTGAACGCCTCTGTGCCAAAAACGCTGGTGCGCCATCTGGTGCGCCACTGCGCGGACGGATGCGGCGACGCAGAGTTAAAGGACGTGCTGCATGACGTGCTGGACACGCCGGTCAGCCCGGAGCTGCTGCCGCCTAAGGACGGAAAGATTTCACAGAAGACGGAAGATTTGGTGGGGCCGTATGAGCTGCATGATTTTTTCCTGTATTATATGCTCCGCTTTGGGTTTTCCCCAAAAAAGGTGTGGCGTTTGGCAAAGATTGCCTTTGCGGGCGCCTATGAGGACGCGGTCATTTTAAAGTGGCTGAAAAACTACTACCGCCGCTTTTTCTCACAGCAGTTTAAGCGCTCCTGCCTGCCGGACGGTCCTAAGGTGGGCACGGTCGCGCTTTCGCCAAGGGGGGATCTTCGGATGCCTTCGGACGCGTCGGCCAGGATTTGGCTGGATGAGCTGGAAAAGCTGCCGTAAGGCGTCGGCTTCGTTCGGCCGGCATGATCTGGACGAAGCCGTTATGGAAGGATGGGCCGCTGCGCCAGTCAGTTGGAGAAGAGAAAGGAAGGGTGGGAAGATGCAGTATCGGAAGGATAAAAAAGGAAACGGCCTGTCTGTCCTGGGCTATGGCTGTATGCGCTTTACCAGAAAAGGGACGGGGATAGACCTTGCGAAAGCAGAGAGAGAAATCCTGTGCGCCATCGGGCATGGCGTAAATTATTTTGACACGGCGTATATCTATCCGGGCAGCGAGGCCGCGCTTGGCGAGATACTAAGCAGGAACCATTGCAGGGAGAAGGTTTTTCTTGCGACAAAGCTGCCCCATTACATGATTAAGTCCATGGAGGGCGTGGAAAAGACGTTTCAGGAGGAGCTGCGCAGGCTCCGGACCGATCATATCGACTATTATCTGATGCATATGCTGACAGATGTGGACACCTGGGAGAAATTAAAAAAGATGGGGATGGAGGAATGGATCGCGTCTAAAAAGAAGAGCGGCGCCATCCGCAATATCGGATTTTCCTATCATGGGCATACCGCCATGTTCAAGCGGCTGGTGGACGCATATGACTGGGAATTCTGCCAGATTCAGTACAACTATATGGACGAGCACAGCCAGGCAGGGCGGGAGGGGCTGCAATACGCGAATAAAAAGGGCCTGCCCGTCATCATCATGGAGCCGCTCCGCGGGGGCCGTCTGGTAAGCCTCCTGCCAAAGGAGGCGAAGCGGCTGTTTGACGGATCCTGCACCCCGGCGGGCCTGGCGTTCCGGTGGCTTTATGATCAGCCGGAGGTGACGTGCGTGCTGTCCGGCATGAATTCCATTGAGATGATAGAGGAGAACGTCAAAACCGCAGAAGGCGCCCTGCCGGGCCATTTCTCGAAAGAAGATCAGGATTTGGTAGAGCGGGTGAAGGAAGAGGTCAGAAAAAGCGTGAAAGTCGGATGCACCGGATGCGGGTACTGTATGCCCTGTCCAAAAGGCGTGGACATACCCGTCACGTTCCGCTGCTACAATGAGATGTATTCCGAGACGAAGGGCGGCGCGAGGAAGGAATACCTGCAATGCACCGCATTCCGAAAAAACCAGAGCAGCGCGTCTCAGTGCGTCGGCTGCGGCAAATGCGAGGCGCACTGCCCGCAGCAGATTGAAATCCGAAAGGAATTGAAGCAGGCGGTGCGGGAGCTTGAGACGCTGCCCTATAAGGCGGCGAGAAAGGGAATCGCTCTCTTTCGGCTTTGGTAAGGGCGCGGTCAGACGTGCCGGACATAGTCTTCCAGGGCGGCCTTCCTCTCTCCGACCTGCTGTAAGCTCCTTGCGTAGACGAGGGGGTACATGAAGACGGAAAGCGCCATGGCCGTAATCACGTCAAACAAAGAGTGCTGCTTTAAAAACAGGGTCGATAGGATGATGCTGGCCATAAGAAGCGCGGACAAGACGCGTATCCCGTTTTTCTTCTTAAGCTCTTCGCAATGCCAGACGGCGATGTTTACGCCGATGGAATTGTATACGTGGATGCTTGGGAACAGATTCGTAGGCGTGTCAATTTCGTATAAGTACTGCACAAGCTGCGTGAACACATTGTCCCGCGCAAATTCCTGGGGCCTTAGATGATGCCCGTTGGGAAAAACGGTGGAGACGATCAGGAAAATCGTCATTCCGGTGAACAGAAAGCCGCAGAGCCTGTAATATTCGCCCTTATTTTTAAAGAAGAAATAAACGACCGCAATGGCGACGTAGGCGAACCAAAGCAGGTAAGGGACGATGAAGTATTCAATAAAAGGGATTTTGTCGTCTAACGCCATATGGATTTCATGGAAATGGCTCGTCACCGTGTCCTCAAGGTAGGAAAACCACGGGAGGTAAAGGCATAAATACAGCAGTATCAGCCCATGCCGGTACCGTTGGAAAAATGAATGCGCTTTCTTTTTCGATGAAATTTCTTTTGCGTTTACGTAATTCACGATGTTCACCCTTTACATTGGAATGCCTTTTATACTATTATGCTTATTGGAGCATTATAGCACAGGTGATTTTCGCCTACAACGTCAATTTTTACAAATTTAATAAATTTTAGTAGAATCTTAAGAAAAATATGACAAAGTTGTTACGAAGTTGTGTAATATGGAAGGAGGGCCTATGGCAGATCCGTTTGACAGGACCAGGATGCTTCTTGGCGCGCGCGCGATGGAGCGGCTTAGGGCATCCCGCGTGGCGGTGTTTGGGATCGGCGGCGTGGGCGGGTATGCCTGTGAGGCGCTCATCCGAAGCGGCGTGGGGGCGTTCGACCTAATTGACTCGGATCGGGTGAGCGTCACGAATTTAAACCGTCAGGTGATCGCCACAAGGGATTCCATTGGAAGATATAAAGTGGACGTGATGAAGGATCGGATGCTTTCGATCAATGAGGATGCGTCCATTCGGACGTTTCGAAGCTTTTTTTTGCCGGAATGTGCAGACGAATTTCCGTTTGAGGAATATAGCTATGTGGTGGACGCCGTGGACACGGTGACGGCGAAGATTGCGCTTGCGGTCAAGGCGAAGGAATCCGGCGTCCCTATCATCAGCAGCATGGGGGCGGGGAACAAGCTGGACGGCGGCAGGCTTCAAGTGGCGGATCTTTATCAGACGAAAGTATGCCCCCTGGCAAGGGTAATGCGCAGGGAGCTGAAAAAAAGAGGCGTGACGCAGCTTAAGGCCGTGTATTCGGACGAGCCGCCCCTTTGCCCGAAAACGGGCGCGGGAAACGAGGGGGAGGGCCGAAGCGCCCCGCCGGGCAGCGTGGCGTTCGTTCCGTCCGTGGCGGGGCTTTTGATCGCGGGGGAGGTAGTGAGGGATTTGGCTTATGATGAGGAAGCCGAAAAAGAATTTTAGGGCGTTTTATAAATTTTTTTTAAAAAAAACTTGTAAATATGCAGTTGAGGGTTATAATCTATAGTTGGGCAAGGTTTTTCGACATTGATTTTACAAGGATGCCCGCAGGGCGTCCCTTTATGCGCGGTCATTAAGGAAACGCCCACGGGGCGTCCCTCTATGCGCAGAAAGCCGCGCAATAATTCAGGTAAAGGAGAACAGCGAACAGGATGAACACACAAGAACTTATGAAAATGGCTCTTAAGGTGCGGGAAGGGATCATTATGTCAACACACAGCGCAAAAGCGGGCCACCCTGGCGGGTCGCTTTCGGCTGCGGAATTGTTTACGTATTTGTATTTTGAGGAGCTCAACATTGATCCGAAGAACCCCAAAATGGAAGGGCGCGACCGCTTTGTGCTGTCCAAAGGGCATACGGCCCCGGGCCTATATGCGGCCCTTGCGCACCGTGGATTTTTCCCTGTGGAGGATTTGATCACTCTGCGCCATGTTGGGAGCTATTTACAGGGGCATCCCGACATGAAATGCATTCCTGGCGTGGATATGTCCACCGGGTCATTGGGGCAGGGGCTGTCTGTGGCCGTCGGGATGGCGCTTGCGGCGAAGATGGATCAGAACGATTACCGCGTCTACGCGCTTTGCGGGGACGGGGAGATTCAGGAAGGGCAGATTTGGGAGGCCGCCATGTTTGCGGGGCATCGTAAGTTGGACAATCTTGTCGTGATCATAGATAACAATAAGCTGCAGATTGACGGGAAAGTGGAGGACGTCTGTTCTCCATACCCAATAGAACAGAAATTGGAGGCGTTTCACTTCCATGTGATAACGATTGACGGACATAATTTTGAAGAGATCGCCGCGGCGTTCCGTGAGGCGAGGGAGACGAAGGGCAGGCCGACCGCCATCATTGCGGAGACCATAAAAGGAAAGGGAGTCTCTTTTATGGAGGACGCGGCGGAATGGCATGGAAAGGCGCCAAAGGATCCGGAGTTTGAGATTGCGATGGAAGACTTGAGGAAAGCGGGGGAAGCGTTATGTTGTTAATTGAGAATATCAGTGACCTGCCAAAAGTGGCGACCAGGGACAGCTATGGCAATACGCTGGTGGAGCTTGGAAGGGAAGACGAAAGCGTCGTCGTCTTAGACGCGGATCTTGCGGCGGCCACAAAGACGGGGATGTTTCAGAAGGCGTTTCCAGAGAGGCATATCAATTGCGGCATCGCGGAGGCGAATATGGTTGGGATTGCAGCCGGGCTTTGCGCCAGCGGGAAACGGCCGTTCATGAGCACGTTCGCGATGTTTATCGCGGGGCGGGCCTATGAGCAGATCCGCAATTCCATTGCATACCCGAACTTAAACGTAAAGATTGGCGCGAGCCACGCGGGGATTTCCGTCGGGGAGGACGGGGCGACTCACCAGTGCAATGAGGATATCGCGCTGATGCGCTCTATTCCCGGCATGACGATCCTAAACCCATGCGACGACGTGGAGGCAAGGGCGGCCGTAAGGGCGGCATATGAAATGGACGGGCCGGTGTATATGCGGTTCGGGCGGCTTGCGGTTCCGGTCTTCAATGACCCGAAGGAATACCGGTTTGAGCTTGGCAAGGGCGTCGTGCTGCGGGAAGGGAAGGACGCGACCATCTTTACGACGGGGCTTTGCGTCGTGGAGACGCTGTATGCGGCAAGGCGGCTGGAAAAGGACGGGATTGACGTGGAAGTGGTGAACATTCATACGATCAAGCCGTTGGACGACGCGCTCTTGGCGGAATCCGCGGCAAAGACGAAGAATGTGTTCACGGTAGAGGAGCATTCCATCATTGGAGGCCTTGGGGCCGCAGTCTGCGAGTCCTTGAGCGAGCATTGCCCGACGAAGGTGACGCGGATTGGCATTCGGGACGTTTATGGGGAGTCAGGGCCGGCTTTGGAGCTGATACATAAATACGGGCTGGATGCAGAAGGTATTTATCGTACAGTGAAGGAAACCCTGTCATTAAAATAGGGCGTGGTTTTGCGCGCGCCATAAATTATCCATGGAAAAGGGCCGATATATGCTTTGAAAAGGCATATATTGGCTTTTTTCATATGGAATCTGTAAACGGAGTTACAAAGAGAATTTCAAGGAGGATACGGTATGAATCAAATTACACAGGCAGAGGCAGTGGCGAACGCATATGCGCCGGCCTCCAAGCCCGCGTCGGCGGAAAAGGCAGGCCCGAAGAAATCCCCGGTGGCCGGGGCGACGATTGGCTCCCCGGAGCTGACTGAGAAAGGGAAAAAGTATTATGAGCAGCTCAAGGCAAAATACTCCAATATGGACTTTATCTTAGTCAGTGAAGACAAGAAGATGGAGGCGCAGAAAAATGCGGGGAAATACGCCAATGCGAACCGCATGGTGGTCTTAATTGACACAAATAAAATTGAGCGCATGGCGGAGGATGAGAAATACCGCAAACAATATGAGGGGCTTATCGCCACTTCCGCGACGCAGTTAAATCAGTTAAAAGAGGGCTTAGGCACAAACGGCTCCGCAGTCAAGACTTATGGGATGCAGGTGAAGGAAGGGACGGCCTCGTTCTTTGCCGTTGTTGACAAGTCCCTGGCGGCGCAAAAAAAGCGGCTTGAGAAGAACGCCGCAAAGAAGGCGCAGGACAAGAAGGACGCGAAAAAGGCCTCAGAAGAGAAGAAGGCGGATCAGAAGAAGGCAGAAAAAGAGCAGGAAGAGAAGAAAGCGGGCAAGCCCTGGGAGGACGAGGACACCGTGACCGTGACGGCGAAATCCATAGAGGAGCTGATTAAAAAAGTCAATGACGCAATTTTCTCTGGCATGAGCGACTATGTGCGCACAGAGGAAGAGTCCTGGATTGGAGGGAACCTGGACTTTTACGGATAAAGGAATCATCGCGCATTTATAGGGAAACGCCCTTCGGGGCGTCCCCTGCGCGCGGAAAACTGCAAAAGAATGAGGCTGCGCAGCCTTTTAGGGGATGATGCGCAGCAGAGAAGCCGCCCGTGCCTGCCACGAGTGGCTTTTTTTGCCGCGGCGTATCCGTTTTGAGAGATCTGCCTTAGGCGTGAAGGGGAGGACAGAAGCTCCGCGGTCAGCTGCGCGAGGCCGCGCGGATCCCTCCAGTCGTAAAAGCAAAGCTCCGTTTGATCCGTGAACTCTTCCCTTAACAGAGGCGAGGCGTCCGTCAGGCAGAGGCTATGGCTCAACATAGCAGAATAAATCCTGTCGTGGGTTCCGTTTTTAAATTCCGGCAATAGGTTCAGGCAGATGTTAGAAGCGCGGAAAAAGGAAAATGTGTCAAAAAACGAGGCGTCTTCTATGATGCGAAGCTTTGGAAAGTCAGAAAGGGGGGATTTCCGAAAGCCGTTGCCAAGGAGCGTAAGCGGGACGCCTTCTTTTGCGAGGCGCATAAGAAGCTTCTCCCGTTTATAGGCGCGTATGTAAGTGTCGCATAAAAAGCAGGCCTGCATATGCAGCGGAAACGTTTCCTCAATGACCTCAGCTTCTTCCAGGGAAGGCAGCAGGCTCTTTAAGGCGGCCTCCTGCGTCAGTGAGCCGTCGCTTTGCATCCGGTCAATCAGCTGCTTCGTTAGGGAAAGGAGATGTCCGGGAGTGTCCTTAAGGGAATGCTCCACTTTACGGTAATCGGTATATGTGCCGGAGAAGAGGACGTCAATTTCCTTTTTGGGATAGGACGCATCCTGCGGCGAGATGTCTTCGCCCGTCATGGCGAACAGATGCACGGAGCGGATATGGGGATAGTGCGCCTTAATATAGTCCATATGGTTTTTGTCCAGGCAGAGCGCATGGTAATTGGAAAGCCCCTGCTTTAAGGAGTCATGGTGATAGAGCGGATGGTCCAGCAGCACATCATAGAACGGCGCGTCCACCTGATCTAAAAAATAGCTCCCATCGTCCATCTTAAGCCTTGGCAGCTCCGAATTGAAGTCAAGCGCAGCGTCGAATGACTTGCCAGATAAACGTTCAAGGGCCTCAAGAGGCTCTTTTTTGGATGAAAAAACTTCAATGGAATGCCCGGCTTTTTCTAATGCTTTCCCAAGCGCGTCCGCAAAATAAAGGTAAGAGCCGTAGCAGACAGATTTTAGTGAAAAGATAAGGAAATGTTTCATGGCAAAGCCTCCTTTTTTGTTTTTGGACATTATATCAGATAACATCATAGGATGCATTCGGAATTTTCTTGGTTGTGAATATTGCATAAAAATGATGTGGATAAGACTTCTATTTTGTTTTATTTGCTTGTAAAAAATAAAAAAAGAACGTGATATAATATAAAACGGTGAGTTAAATTTCTATTTTTGTGTGCGTTATCCACAATTCGTCAGCTGACAGGGACGGATATGCCCTTTTCGGCTGATGGGATGAAATGCAGTAAAGAAACGAGGGGAGGGATGATGCGTTTATTTTCAGCATTTTGTTGTAAAGCGCTTTGCTTAGGCGGATGGTTTTAACAAAATTTTACAAAGCGTTTCGAAATGAGAGATTTTGGAGAGGAGAACTAGATCATGAAGTGGAAAAAAGTTTTATCGGGCGTCTTAACCTGCGCTTTGGTTATGACTGCCGCAATGCCTGCGATGCCAGTGTCGGCGTCTGTTCAGGGCCAAGGAGGCGCATCGCGTTCTGATGAAAATTTGCAAGTGGCGTCTCTTGACTACGCAGCCCCTATGGAAGGGGAAATTGCGAAGCCTGTAGAAGCCATGGTGGACGGGCATTATGATATGATCGCTGACCGGTCGGAGCAGCCAGCCGGCTTGGATGCGGAATTTATGGAGAATATCGCGCTTTATGCGCCGGTTTATGTATCGGGCATAGAAGGCGAGGAATTTGAGGGAAGTAAGGCGGTAGACGGCTTGGATGACAATAGCCATCGCTGGTCTGGCGCCCCAATGAAAGGCACGTATGGAAATCCCCCGGCTGCAAATGCCGCGCCGCAGTGGCTGATTTTGGATTTGCAGACAAAGGAGGCCGATGTGGAATCCGTCACAGTTTCGTTTGGGACGGCAAGGGCATGGGCGACAAAATATCAAATTCAGACAAGTGAAGATGGAATGGAGTGGGAGACAGTCGCGGAAATGGACAGGGAATCTGCGGCTCAAACCAATATAAAAGATAGATGGGAGGCTGCGCCGGATGAGGGAAAAGCCTCTGGAGCGCTTCAGTCAGGCAGGCTGAAGCGGTTTGTTCGGTTTTATTTTGAGGAAATGAACGCCGAGGCAGAGGCGGCGTCTTCTGTGACCGTTTCAGAGATCGCCATCAAAGGCAGGGAGAGGGGAGAAGTGGACGAGTTCGTCGCCGTAGAGGGCATGGAGCTAAGCCATAAGGAATTGGCTTTGACGATGTCTAAGAACGCGACGGCGAGGCTGACAGCGGTTTTGTCTCCCCAAACCCCTTCGTTTTGCGCGGTGGGCTTTCGCTCAAGCGACACAAGGGTCGCCGCAGTGGACGTAAGCGGCAATGTGACGGCTAAGGGGGTCGGAGAGGCCATCGTCACGGCGACGGCGCTTGGCGGCGAGGACATTGTGGCGACGGTGAAAGTGACTGTGACGGAGGATCCCGTCACGCCGGACGCTCCGGCTACGTCAAGCGACCCGGCTGCGCCAGGCGGGTCAATCACGCCGGAGCCGTCGGACTCAAGCGGCGTGCCGGCGTCTTTGCAAAAAGAGGCAAAAGAGGAGGCGGACGCCGAAAAGATTTCAGAGTTTGAAGGCGTATGGGGCTTTAACGATCAGCTGAAATCAGACGCCCCCAAATTTAATGTAACGGGCGACGCGCAGATGGTGATTGCCTTTCAGCTGTATCTAAAGGCTTTGCCAAAGGCGCGTGATGCGCGCGCCATCCTTGCAAAGGGAGATCAGTATGGGGTGAGGCTGACGGCAGACGGCCTTGAGCTGTATTATAAGAATGAGACGGGGGGAACCTTGGTTACGACGGCGTTTTCCTGTTTTGGGGAAAACGACATAAATAAATGGCACGACGTTGTGGCGGTTGTGGACGCCAAGAGCTCCGGCCCAGGAAGCCGCCTGTATGTTGACGGCGAGGCTTCTTCCTTGGTGGAAGGCCGAAGGATAGGCTTTTCGGAGCATCCGTTTTCTCTGGCGTGCGAGGTGGAGGAGAAAATGGCGGTAAAGAAATTTACGGCTGATTTTGGATATCTTGCGGATGTGGCGTTTTACAATAGCCGTCTGCTCGAGGCGAATGACAACCGGCTGTTTGCGAGAAAACTGAATATGAATACGTTAAATTCGCGGCAGGACAAAGGCCTGTCTGTCGTTAAGGGGCTGATGGAGGCCATACAGCCGACGGCCAGCTTCACCTTGAAGCCGTATACGGTAAAGACGGTTTGGTCGGAAATCAAATCCGGGGAGCCATTATCGGACGGCGACACGTTTTCATGCGGCACCGCATACCGCGCGACGACGACATTTGCCGCGCAGGAAGGCTTTCGGTTTGTTGACGCAGAGAAAGACCAGCTATTGAAGGAAGGGGAGAAAAAAAGCTTTCGGCTGATTTCGTTAAAGGGACGTGGAAGGGCGGACAGCGAGACGGCGAGCGACACATCGGACGGCCCGGCGATATGGGCGGTGGACGGCAATGAAAGCACTTATTGGCATAGCAATTACAATGGGGATTACCATGTGGTGGATTTTGACGGGGATCCTAAATATAACACGTACACCATATCCCTTCCGAAAAGGATGAAGGTGGGCAAATTTGAGTATGTGCCTAGGATGGACCACACAAACGGCAGAATCTTAGAGTGCAGCCTTTGGTACAGCACGGAAGAAGGCGACGATGCAGCGTTTAAGCCGCTAAAAGAAGGCATCATATGGGAGAATACGCCAAATAAGAAGTCGGTGGAGTTTTCGGCGGTGGAGGCGAAGCAGATTCGCATTGAGGTGACGAATGCCTTAAGCGACGATGAAGAGAAGGATTTCATTTCAGCGGCGGAATTTTACCTATATGAAGAGGTGACGATGGAAAAGCCGGTCATTTCGGACGTCGTATTAGGGGCTGACGGAAAAACGATGACGGTTACGGCGAATTATCCTCCAGAGGCGGTTGAGTGCGGCTATACGTTAGAGCGGGTTGTCTTTGAGACGACGGCGGCCTTAGAGACGGGCAGCAGCTATCAAATTGAGCCAAAGCTTCTGGCGAGCGACGGGCGTTATTTAACCGAGCATCCGGGCCTTCTTGGAATGGCGAACAATATCGAGTATTCCTATCAGGCGTTTGCGGAAGGCGGCGAGGGTGAGACGGATGTGATTTCTGTAGATAAGGGAGGCAGGATCACTGCGAATAAGGTCGGAAAGGCGTCCGTTAGGGCGACGGCGACGGCAGTGGCGAATGGGACGGATTCAGCCAGCTGGAATATTAGCGTGCAGGTGTTTGAAAAAGGCACGATGCTGCTGCATCCAAAGCTAAGCTATACATATCCGGGCGTTGGGAAGCATCCCAGGATTGCGTCTGCAAAGCTGCAAAGAGAGGACCTTACGCCTGTCATCAATATTATTGCGGATCAGGTAGAGGGCGGGTCCGAGCTTAAGCTGATGGAAGGCGCGCCAGAGCCGGACACCAGGTTCTTAAACGGCGTCACGGGCTTTAATGGGCGGTACGCGGCCACGGAGGTGGATCGGCAGTTTAACGTGATAGGCGCAAACCCAATGGTTATTTCTTTCAAATTCTGGCTTGGACAGCTCCCGACAGAAGACGGGAGGGAATATACCTTGATCTCAAAAGGGAATCAGTTTAACCTTTCTATGCTATATGTAGATGGGAAGCCTATGCTTAGGCTTCAGATCAGCAATGACTGGACGCAGTGGGGAATCGCCCTTTCGCAAGAGGATACGGGGAAATGGCATGACATTGTCCTGATTGCGGACGGAAAATACAATGAAAACAGCGTAGGGTATTATATGGATGGCGTGCGCGCCCCGAAGCTTACGGAGGATAAGCATGGAAATGCGATCAACGCCGGCGATGGGAACACTGCTTTCTGGCGTCCGTTTGCCATTTGCGATAAGCCGAATGAAACAGATCCGATGGATCTTCCAAAAGAGTTTGGCTATTTGGCGGGGCTTAAATTCTATAATGTCAATCAGGCGGATCCGTCTGGCGAATTGGCGAGAAAGATCAATGTGGAGGCGCTCGGCGAGGCGAATGCTGACGCAGCGGTTCAAAGCTTGCTGGACGATGTGACGCCGACGGCTTATATCACAATTACCCCATATACGATGAAGACAAGCTGGAGCGTGCTGAACGAAGACGGCGGCGAGATGAAACTGACTGGGGAAGATACATTTTTGCTGGAGGATATCGCAAAATATGGGTATGTAGCCACGACGACGTTTGAGACGCTTGGCGATTTCAGATTTGGGTTTAATGAAGAGGAGCTGAATGAAGCGAGCCTCGTTGAGGTTTCTCCGGCGGTGAGCCGGGAGCTGATTCGGCAAAATGCACAGATACAGGAGAACGGGAAAAAGTTGACGGTCAGGGTAACGTTCCTTCCGGCAGGGATTCCGCCGCTGCCTTACCTGACGTATGTTTCCCCGGCGGCTGAAAGGACGGTGAGGCGTCAGCCGCGTTATGACGCTGTGATGGCGGAGAAGTATTTTACAGAGCAGACGCATTGGTTTGTCAATGGCACGGGGGATGCGCTTTCTAATGATTATGAATTTAAGGCGATCACGAAAGACAACTGGTATCAGGCAAAGACTGTGCTGACGGCGAAGGAGGGCTATGTATTCGAGAATGAGGCTTACTATACGGATGCAGTGAAGGAGAAAGTCAGCGCGCAGCTTTATGGAAACGTGGCGGCGGACAAGAATGTCGCCGTTTCAGACGACGGGAAAACGATGACGGTAACCGTCGATTATAAAACGCCGATTTACAGAGTGACGTTTGACACGGACGGCGGCCTGCTTGCCAATGTGAATGATGAGAGGGATCAGTCCGTCTCAGAAGGGAATGCGGCGCATGAGCCGAACATTCCGACGAAAGAGGGGTATAAATTTATTGGATGGTATGTCGGAGAGTCGGATGAGACGTATGATTTTCAATCCCCGGTGACGGCAGACGTGACGCTGAAGGCAAGGTGGAGAGAAGCGAATACAGTTACGTTTGTCACGGGGCTGGACGGCGTAGAGCCCATTACGGCGCCTTATGAGAAAGAGGAGGCGGTGCTTGAGCCGGATGTGACGGAATGGGAAGGCGTCAAAGGCAAAAAGATTGACCTTGTCGGCTGGTTTACGGATGAAGCCTGCACAGAGCCGTATGAGTTTGGAAAAACGATTGCAAGCAGCATCCGGCTGTACGCAAAGTGGACGGCGACAGTGATATGGAAAGACGATTCGGTCACTCCGGCTAACCCGGAGGAGAGGGTTACCGTCGTGATTCCCGCCTCGTTAGAGCCAAAGGAGCCAAAGAGGGACGGCTATCGGCTGGAGGGATGGTTTATAGAGGGGACGGACAAGAAATTTGACTTTGTCTCTGGACGCGTGAAAGAATCCCTTACGCTGACGGCGAAGTGGATCAAGACCTATGTGATTACATTTGACAGCCAGGCAGGAGGCCAGGCGCCCCAAACCGTCATTTTGGATCAGGGCGATTTGGTCACGAAGCCGGATTTGGATCCGGTCAATGGGGATAAACGGTTCCTGGGGTGGTTTGATAGTCCCGAAGGCGGCGAGGAATATGTGTTTGGATCCCCCGCTTCAAAAGACATGACCTTGTATGCCCATTGGGCTGACAAGGATCAGGTATGGACGGTGACATTTATGGACGGCGACCAAAAACTGGGTGAGAAATTGGCGGAAAAAGGAAAGCCGGTCAGCGCGTTTAGCCCAGCGCCTTCAAAGGAGAAGCATACCTTTGGCGGATGGAGTAAGAAGCAGGGCGGGACGGAAGCGTTTGACTTTAAAGAGCCGATTGAAAAAGACATGACCCTGTACGCAATTTGGAATCCGATCCTTGTAAAGGAAATTGAGTTAAGCCAGACAGAGCTAAGCTTAAAGGAAGGGGAGGAGGCGACGCTTAAGGCTGTCGTAAAGCCGGACGATGCGCTTGACGCGACAGTCTCCTGGGCGTCAGGAGATGAATCTGTGGCGACAGTGAGCGACGGGAAAGTGAAGGCCGTGAAGGCCGGAGAGGCAACCATTACCGTGACGGCGAACGATGGGTCGGGCATTTCTGCTGCCGTGAAGGTGACTGTGACGCAGAACGCCGGGGAGGATCCGGTTACGAATCCAGATCCGGTTACAAATCCGGATCCGGCCACAAATCCAGACCCAGACCCTGTTCCGGTTCTGGGCGTAAGCATAAAAGAGGGGGACGTGACGTTGAAGGTGGGAGAGAGCCGGACGCTGACTGCGGAGGTGACGCCGGTAGACGCGACGAATCAAAACGTTTTCTGGACGTCTGGAGATGAATCTGTGGCGACAGTGGACAACGGAGCCGTAACGGCGCGAAAGGAAGGGTCGGCGCAGATTCGGGTGGAGACAGAAGACGGCGGGAGGACGGCGGAAGTGACAGTCACTGTCATTGCGGCTTCTGACCCGGAAAAAGAAAAGGCAGAGCAGAGCCTAAAGGATGCGCTGAACGAAGCTTCAAAGATAGACAGGGTTACCGGCGCGGATAAGTACACGGACGACTCGTGGAAGAAGTTCATTGACGCGTTTCAGAAGGTTTCGGGACTGACAGAGGAGCAGATCAGCCGTATGCCGGCGAAAGAGTTAGAACAGCTGACGGAAAGCTTAAAGAATGCATTGGCGGGCTTGACGCTTCGGCCTGCGAAACCGCCTGTGCAGGAAGTCAAAGTGTCTAAGGTGAAGCTCGCTCAAAAGAAATATGAGATTGCCAAGGGAAAGGCCGTGAAGCTGGCGAAGGAAATCGTCTCTATGCTGCCTGCAAACGCGACGAATAAGAAACTGACCTGGGTTTCGACCAAGCCGTCCGTTGCGTCGGTGGGAGCTGCGACAGGAATCGTGAAGGTTTCTAAGAAGAAGAAAGCCATCAAAAAGACAGCCACGATCAAGGCGCTGAACGCGGACGGAGCTGTGGTGCTGAGCGTAAAAGTGAAGGTCATGAAAGGGCGCGTCACAAAGGTGAAGGCTGTGGGCAAGAAAAAACTGACGGTCAAGGCGGGCAAGAAGGTTACGTTAAAGGCGGCTGTAAGCGTGGCAGGAGGAAGGCCGGTCAACAAAAAGCTAAGATGGACGTCCTCAAACCCAAGCATTGTGAAAGTGACCTCTAAATTAGGGAACAAAATGAAAGTGAAGGTTGCGAAAAAGGCAAAAAAAGGTAAAGTCGTGAAGATTACCGCAAAGTCAACGGACGGAACCAACAAGAAAATTGTCTTTAAAATTAAAGTGAAAAAATAAGCGGAAAAAATGAAAACGGGGCGCAAAGCAAATCAGAGAGGCTTTGCGCCTTGTTTTTTGGGGCCATCCCCTTTTGGGCGTCAGAGGGGGCCTTTTCAATTTGGTTTTTTTTGGTTTCTGAAAAAATAAGTTGAACCATTTTACATGAGGTAGTATAATACAGTGGAGCTTGTTTGAGAGACATGGAGGTAATCAATGTTAGAATTAAAAAATATATCTTACGAAGTGGAGGATGACAGGGAGAGCCTTGGGATCCTAAAGGATGTCAGCCTTTCTATCGACGCTCATTTCGTTGCGATCACAGGGCCAAACGGGGGTGGGAAATCTACCCTGGCGAAGATTATCGCAGGCATCCTCACGCCGACCAGAGGTCAGATTTTGTTGGATGGGGAGGACATCACCGGCCTTGGCGTCACGGAGCGCGCCAGGCGGGGGGTCAGCTATGCGTTCCAGCAGCCGGTGCATTTTAAAGGGCTTACCGTCAAGGATCTTATCACGTTTGCGGCGGGCCGCCCGCTTACTGTCGCTGAAATTTGCGAGACGCTTTCGGAGGTGGGCCTGTGCGCCCGCGAGTACATTGACAGGGAGGTCAATGGCAGCCTTTCCGGCGGGGAGCTAAAGCGCATTGAAATCGCGATGGTGATGGCCAGGGGGACGAAGCTCTCCATTTTTGACGAGCCGGAGGCGGGCATCGACCTTTGGAGCTTTCAGAGCCTGATTCGTGTGTTTGAGAAAATGCGCAGGGAAATCAATGGGATGATACTGATTATTTCTCACCAAGAGCGGATCTTAAATATTGCGGATCAGATCATCATGCTCGCGGACGGCGCGGTTTGCGCAGTGGGGAGCAAGGAAGAGATCATGCCCAAGCTGCTCAATGTGGAAGGGGCGTGCAGCGCCCTGACGGAAAAAAGCAGATAAGCCGCCGCTTTGGACGTTGCTTGGAAGAGACGGCTGACGGCGGGCGGCTTGAGAAGAGGGATCAGGAAGGAGCGCCTATGGATAAGATAGAGCAGAATCTGTTGGAGCAGGTGGCCGGGCTGCATGAGATCCCGGCCGGGGCTTACAACATCCGTGCGAACGGAAAGATGGCGGGACGGAACACGACCGCCAATATAGATATTGTCACAAAGGAGGACAAGCCGGGAATTGATATTTTCGTTAAGCCAGGCACGAAAAACGAGAGCCTGCACATTCCGGTGATTTTAAGCGCAAGCGGCCATCAGGAGATGGTGTACAATGACTTCCATATCGGGGAGGGATGCGACGTCACGATTATTGCCGGCTGCGGCATCCACAATTGCGGCGTTGACACCTCAAAGCATGACGGCGTGCACACTTTTTATGTGGGGAAAGGCTCAAAGGTGCGCTATGTTGAGCGGCATTATGGAGAAGGGGACGGAAACGGGGAGAATATCATGAACCCCATGACGGTGGTGTATTGTGAGGAGAACGCCTGCATGGAGATGGAGACGACCCAGATTAAGGGCATTGACTCCACGAACCGCGTCACAAAAGGAGAGCTTAAGGACGGAGCCGTCCTTAAGGTGCATGAGAACATCATGACGCATGGGACGCAATATGCCAGGACGGAGTTTGAGGTGGACTTAAACGGCCAAAACTGCAGCGCGGACGTGGTTTCCCGTTCGGTCGCGAAGGATTCCTCCAAACAGGAATTTTTCTCAAAGATCAATGGAAACGCGGCGTGCGCGGGACACAGTGAATGCGACGCGATCATTATGGACAGCTCCTGCGTGACGGCCAGCCCACAGCTTACGGCGAACCATGTGGACGCAAGCCTAATCCATGAGGCGGCCATTGGCAAGATCGCGGGAGAGCAGCTGATTAAGCTGATGACGCTTGGGATGACGGAGGAAGAGGCGGAGCAGCAGATTATCAGCGGCTTCCTGAAATAGAAATTTCGCAGAGGACAGCGCAATAATAAAGAAATACCCTGCGGGTATCCCTTTATGCGCAGAGGACAGCGCAATAATAAAGAAATACCCTGCGGGTATCCCTTTTTGCGCAGAGAACAGCGCAATAATAAAGAAATACCCTGCGGGTATCCCTTTATGCGCAGAGGACGGCGCAATAATAAAGAAATGATACGAAAATCTTTCGATTTTCGTATCATTTTTGTAAGAACCTATAATATTCATCAGGATTGTCAAGAAGCAGCGCATTGCCGGAGATGTTGGACTTGCGAAGGCATTCTGTGCAAAGCGAGCCAAATGTGATGGCTTTCCCGCATTCCTGACAGTGTAAGCTTTCGACTTTTTCGGAATGGTTCAATTCTTTGTATTCGATCCTGCCTTCCCGAATCCAGCCCTTCACTTTGAAGCGGGGAATGTGGAAATGCTCTGCGACGTCGAACTCCGTGACGTCGTTTTCTCGGATGTACTCTTTTACCTGAGAAAAGAGAAGGCGTTCCTTGCAGGCAGGACAGACTTCATCCTGATAGTCTTTTCCAAGGTCGCGATGGCATTCTTTGCATGAACGTACGCTGTTTTCAAATAGTGATTCAGATGGAAGATTTGTTGCCATTATGTATAGCCCCTTTCATACAAATTCAATACTGTATCAGTATACCATAAAATGTGTAAAAGGGAAATGGCTTATTTTAATTTTATAAAGGAATTTTTTGCGTGATGAGAGACAGGACAATAGCGGAACCGGATGCTAATATAGCGGTGTTTGACTCTGGCGTTGGGGGGATCAGCGTGCTTCGGGCGCTGCTTCGGGAAATGCCAAATGAAACTTACAGATATTATGGGGACTCGGCAAACGCCCCATACGGGACGAAAAGCCTGGAGGAAGTGCGGCGCCTTACGGTGTCCCATGTGGACCGCTTGATTGCGGAAGGGGCGAAGGCGGTCGTCGTGGCCTGCAATACCGCCACAAGCGCCGCAGTGCGGTTTTTGCGGCAAAAATATCCCATGGTGCCGATCATAGGGATTGAGCCAGCCTTAAAGCCGGCCGTCTTGTCTAAAAAACATCCCAATGTCATTGTGATGGCGACCCCAATGACGATCCGGGAAGAAAAATTCCATAATCTGATGGAGCGGTATCTGGGGATGGCGCATATTATTCCGCTCCCCTGCCCGGGCCTGATGGAATATATTGAGCATGGGGACATTCAAAGCAAGGAGCTTCTGAGGTTTCTGGAACGGCTGTTTGAGCCGTTTGAGAAAGAAAAGCTGGACGGGGTCGTGTTGGGCTGCACGCACTATCCGTTTGTCAGCCGTCAGCTTCAGGACGTATTAGGGGAAGGCGTTCAGCTGTTTGAAGGAGGGCCTGGAACGGCGCGGGAGACGAAGCGGCGCCTGGCGGAGGCCGGGCTGCTTGGCAAAGGCACACAGCGGGGGTCTGTGCAGTTTGAGAACAGCGAGCAGTCCGACGAAAAGAAGCGGCTTTGCGAAAAGCTGTTAAGGATATGAGCGCTTGGGCGCATTTCTTGATGAAATAAGAGAAAAACTGTCTGGCGGGGTGCGTGTTGATTTAAAATGGAAGCTTCGAACGGAGGGCCAGCTGATAGTACAGCGTGCCAAGCACTGTAAGGTGGACGGGATAAAATATGTAAAAGAAATACTTCGTGGGCATCCCGCGCTCTCCGTTGTAGTAATAGATCAAAGGCACGCAAAAATAAGCGAAAAGCTCCAATGGATCTTGAAAGCAAAGGAGAAGGCATACGGTCAGAATGGCTGATTCCCTGTTTTCGCGCATCAAGTAAAAAATCCCAATCACCAAAACGCCAAAGTACGAATAGTCGGTCTTTAAAAAATGCGCTAAGTCCATCCAGGCGGCCATCGTCGCAATGTAGCAGAGCACACGGCGGACGGGCTTGAAAAAGAAGTGGATCTCGATGTATTCCAGGCAAATGACGGCCATAAGGCCGATCAGCAATGTGAAGAGCACATTCTGGGCGTCTTTGTAAAATAGGGTGCAGCGAAACGCGAAGTCGAACGGAATTTCGGAATAGAAGGCAAAAAGCGCGAGCCGCAGTGCATATTTTTTCACATTCTTGGTATGTAAGAAGCCTTCCACCAAAAGAAAGCAGAAGATAGGAAACGATATGCGCCCAATCATGCGTGAGACCTCGTAGGGTATTGTTGTCGGATCTAAGAAAATGGCGCCAAAGTGGTCGATCAGCATGGAAATGACAGCGATTATTTTTAGCCCGGTTCCGGATATCCCTTTAGATTTCGTCATAGATGTTTCTCCTTTACAAATTTAATAAATACATTATACTGTTTTTAGGGGAGGAATACAATATTAAGAAGGAAGATTGAGGAGAGAAAAATGGAAGATAAGCGATATGCAGTGTTAATTGACTCGGATAATGTCTCAGCCAAATATATCCTGGCGATTTTGGATGAGATGACAAAATACGGGACGATCACGTACAAAAGGATTTATGGGGACTGGACAAAGAATCAGGCTTCAAAATGGAGGGAGGAGCTTTTGGCAAATTCCATCACGCCGATTCAGCAGTTTTATAACACGGCTGGCAAAAACGCGACGGACTCGGCGCTCATCATTGACGCGATGGACATTCTCTATAGCGGGCGCGTGGATGGATTCTGCCTGGTCTCAAGCGACGGGGACTTTACAAAGCTCGCCAGCAGGCTTCGGGAATCCGGGATGGACGTGATTGGCATGGGGGAGACGAAGACGCCAAAATCCTTTAAGGCAGCCTGTTCGGTGTTCACGAACCTTGAGATTCTTTTAGAGCAGGATGCGGACAAAACGAAGGAGAACATTTCGCCGAAGACGATTCAGGAGGCGATTGTGGAGATTATTACGGAGAATGAGAACAATGGCAAAAAGACAGGCTTGGGAGAGCTTGGCAATTCTCTGTTAAAAAAATACTCAGATTTTGACGTCCGCAATTACGGATACAGCTCGCTTTCCAAGTTCATTGAGGAAATGGAGGACACCTTCACGCTTTATAAGAAAGAGACGACGATCCTTGTCGCCCTGCGGGACGACAGCTTAAAGCGCGAGCAGCTTGAGGCGTATATTTTGGAATGCGTCCAAAGGTCAAATGGGGAAGGCGTGGATTTGGCCGCGATGGGGCAGAAGATTCATAAAAAGTACCCGGATTTTAAAGTGAAGGAGTTCGGATATTCCACGCTCCAGAAATTTGTGTCCCATATTCCGGGACTGGAGCTTGTGACGGAAAATGAGAACGTAAAGCGGCTTCGGAAAAAAGAGGCGGAAGGCAAGAAGACGGTTGTGGAGCAGTTGAAAAAGACGTCTTACAGCAGAAAACGGAAACTGGGCAGATAAGGGTGAGATAGAATGGAATGTGAAGCGTGCGCGTATTATGAGTATGACGAGGAGGAGGATGCCTATTACTGCTCCGTGAATCTGGATGAGGACGACATGGCGAGGTTTATGAGCCGGGCATATAAGCGCTGTCCCTATTTTAAGAATGGGGATGAGTACCGCGTGGTGCGGCGTCAGATGTGAATAAAAGAAGGCCCCGTGAGGGCCGTCAAATGGGGCCGCTTATTGAAGCGGCCCCATTTGACGTTATATCCTATAGAGAAGGCGTTCGCCTTATTTCATCGGCCTTGCCAGCAGGGAGCCGTCCGCCGCGCCATAGCCAGGCCCTCTGGACGCCCATAGGGAGGTGATGTTGGGCTTTCCGTTGCTAAGATAGCCCAGGCAGATGTATCCGGTAAACATCTCCACATGATAGGTGGTATGGTAAGGGTCGTGGAGGCTTCTGGACTTGAACACGAGATCCCCGGGATTTAACTGCATTTTCTTCATTTTCGCGTAAGTGTAACCGCCGGGAATCATCCGTCCGTTATCTCTGCACCACGCGGATTCCGTGGCGCTTGTCCCTGGATAGCCCGGGTTGCCAAAGGAGAACCCGGCGCATTCCATGTAGGCTTTCCATACCAACGCGCTGCAGTCATAATAGCCATACTGGGTCCGCCTGGCTTGGCTGTATGTCCAATGGGTTCCTATGTAAGTCGCCCGCGCGCATACGCGGATCAGCGTCCCGGTTGTGACAGAGACGGCGCAGCCGATTTTTTTGCCATTGATGCTTGCCGAGATGACGGCGTTTCCGATCCGTTTGCCCTTCACGACGCCATCTTTGGAGACAGTGGCGACCTTTTTATTGGAAGAGGACCATTTTATGCCTTTGGAGCAGCCGGTGATTTTCAATTTTTTTGACTTTCCCTTTTCTAACAGCAGGGAGCTTGTTGAGATTTTAACAGTTTTTACGTTCACCTTGATTTGAAATGGCTCTCCTGCAATGGTGACAGTCAGCTTGGTGGTGCATTTTTTATTTCCATGGAGGCGCAAATGCAAAAATTTGCCCGAGATGGATGCGTATGCCTGGATGCTTTTATTGGAGCTTTTGCAGGGCAGGCTTGCTTTATTGACGTATTTCTTTAATGAAGCGGGGATGTCCACTGCGATGTCTGTTTCCGCGTCTGCGTATACGACGCTTTTGCCATAGCTGTAAACGGGGACGAGGTGGGCGTTCACCTTGGTCTTTGCCAGCGTCACGCGATCTGGCTTAGGCGTGGCGTCTATGTCTTCCGTAATTCCCTCTTGGTTTTCGCTGTCAGTTTTTTCCGAGATATTTTCTGAATTCGCCTGTCTGGCGGCGGCCTCTATTCCATTCCAGAAGATTCCGCAGGCGCATAGGACGCAGAGGCTTACTGCGTATGTGAAGAGGCGTTTTCTTCTGTTTTTCATTTCCGTTCCTCCTTGACGTAAATTTTCCCCCGTCGTCGCTTCGGGTTTTATGCGATCAATTATCATAGAATATATAAGGAATGCCTTTTGCCGCGCCCTGCTTTGGCGTGAGGGCGCGCGCCCTTTTAGCGCATCTGCCGGATTGCCGCCTCGATAAAGCCTTTGAACAGCGGGTGCGGGCGGTTTGGCCTGGACTTCAGCTCTGGGTGCGCCTGCGTCGCAATGAACCAGGGATGGCCTGGCAGCTCAATCATCTCGACGATCCTCCCGTCCGGGGAGATGCCGCAGAGCTTCATGCCGTGTTCCGTAAAGGCATTGCGGTAGTCGTTGTTGACTTCATAGCGGTGGCGGTGCCTTTCATGAATGGTTTCCTTCGCATACAGGGAATAGGCTTTGGAGGAGGCGTCCAGCACGCATGGATAGGAGCCGAGCCGCAGTGTGCCGCCGATGTTCTCGATGCCGTCCTGATCCGGCATCAGGGAGATGACCGGGTGCGTGGTGTTTGGATCCAGCTCAATGCTGTGCGCGTCGTTCATCTTGCAGATGCTTCTGGCAAATTCAATAATGGCGACCTGCATCCCAAGGCAAAGCCCCAGATACGGGATGTTCCTTGTCCTTGCATAATGCGCGGCGGCGATCATGCCCTCCACGCCGCGGCTGCCAAACCCGCCCGGGACAATGACGCCATGGGCGTCCTTTAAGATGTCCTCTGCGTTTTCCATGTTTATCAGCTCTGAGTCCACCCACTGGATGTTGACGGTCGCGTGGTTGGGGATCCCCCCGTGCTTTAGCGCCTCCACGACGGAGATGTACGCGTCATGCAGCTGCGTATATTTGCCGACCAGGGCGATGTTCACTTCCTTGTCCGGGTGGCGCAGGTCGTCCACCATCTGCCTCCAGTCGTCTAAGTCAGGCTCGGGGCAGTTTAGGCTTAAGCATTCGCAGGCGACCTTCGCCAGGTCTTCCTGCTCCATCGCCAACGGCGCCTCGTAGAGGTATTCCACGTCCAGGTTCTGCATGACATGGTTGCTCGGCACATTGCAGAACAGGGCAATCTTGTCCTTGATGGCCTGCTTAAGCGGATGCTCGGAGCGGCAGACGATGATGTCCGGCTGGATGCCCATCCCTTGCAGGTCTTTGACGCTTGCCTGCGTCGGCTTGGTCTTAAGCTCGCCGGAGGCTTTGATATATGGGATTAACGTGACGTGGATCAGGATGGCGTTCTCATGCCCGATTTCGTGCTGGAATTGCCGGATCGCCTCTAAAAACGGCTGGCTTTCAATGTCGCCGACCGTTCCGCCGACTTCAATAATCGCGATATGCGTATCTTTTGTGCCAAAATTTCGGTAGAAGCGGTTTTTGATTTCATTCGTGATATGCGGGATGACCTGAACGGTCCCGCCGCCAAAGTCGCCGCGCCGCTCTTTTTGCAGGACGCTCCAGTAGATTTTTCCAGTCGTCACGTTCGAGTTTTTCGTGAGGCTTTCGTCAATGAAACGCTCGTAGTGGCCCAAATCCAGGTCGGTCTCCGCCCCATCGTCCGTGACGAACACTTCCCCGTGCTGGATGGGGTTCATCGTTCCCGGATCAATGTTGATGTATGGGTCAAATTTCTGCATTGTGACAGTGTATCCGCGGGCTTTCAGCAGCCGGCCAAGCGATGCGGCCGTAATCCCTTTTCCCAGGCCGGACACGACGCCGCCAGTGACGAAAACGTATTTAACAGGCATTAGGGTATTCCTCCTTTGATGTGTAATGTTGCCATGCGTTTGGTGTGACATAATAACCTATGTATTATACTACTTTGTCCCTGGAAAATCCAGATAGAAAATGAAAACGGCTTTTCATTTCGAGTACAATATGATAAAATGGCAGAGAGCAGAAGGGATTTGCCCGGGGGCTTGCCGTGGAAAAGGCAGGCAGGGCAGAGTATGGATGGAGGGGATCGCATGAAAGAAGGATTTTTAGCGAAGGAGGCCAAGAAGGCGCATAAAAAGAGCAAACGGCTGTTTTCGGCGTTGCTTGTCATTTATGTCTGCCTGATCGGCTTTGTTTTTTTTATGGGGAAGGATTCGTTTGACTGGAATAATAATGATGATAAACTGTTAATCCTTGCTTTTGCCGCATTTTCCGCGCTGATGCTTTTTTGCGTGACGATGGGCCTGTTCCTTACAGGGCGTTCGGCCAAAAACGGCTATAAGAGCCTGATCCTTCCGTTTCAGGAGGGTTCTAAGGAGGCGGTGGGGAAGGTCATCGACCAGGAGGCTTCAGAAGGGAAGGCTTGGGTGGATGAGTATATTGAGGCGTTTTCGGAAGGGAAGAAGCCGAAGGGGGAGCGCGTCGTCCTGTTTCCGTCCTATTTGCTTTTATTCAACGGCATGGGGGCGGTCACGGCGATTCCGCGCGATAAGGTCTATTGGCTCTGCGCCCAGGCCGGGATTGAGGGGAGATCCTCTTTTATCGTCCGTCTTCTCATTTTTACGGAGAAAAAGGCATTCGCTTTGGAGGGATGCGACGTGGGGCATTTGAAGCAGGTTGCGGATCAGCTGTATCAGTACATACCGAACGTATTTTGCGAATATGACACATTTCAGATTTCCTATGAGCTGGAAAAGATGTTCGATAAAAGACGTGAGGACTTTGTCAAATTTTATGAGCATGAGAAGCGCCAGATGGAGCAGGGCTCGTGACGGCTGTGGCCTGTCTTTGGCGCTTGCCCAGCTAGGCGCGCCGGAAGGCAATAAGGCCGGATAACCGAATAAAGGCACATATGGCAGGAACAGGCTTTCTGTTTCGCTTCCTGTAAGGGGCGAATGGAGAGGCTGTTCCTGCCATATGTCTTTTTTTACGGAAGGCGGGCGCCATGAGGCGTATTCAGCGGACAGGGCTGCATCGGGGATTTTGCGGATGTTCCAGAAAAAGAGAGAAACGGGTCGATTTATTTCCAAAAAGTATACATTTTGCAAAAAAATGTCAATCTAAAATTCTTATTCATCTTACACGAAATTATCTAAAAAATCAATATAAATCCAAAATTTTTTTAAGCAGATTCTCTAAAAGAATTTCATTTTCAAAACGTATACCTTTTGAAAATGGATCAGCAATGGCCCCCTTTTCTATGGTGCTTTTTGTATCCATAGTTTAATAAATTGCCGTAACTGGAAGGGCGCAGCATTTTGAAGCCCGTTCCGCAGGGGAGCGCGTCATGCGCTCCCTTTTGCGGCGCAAAGCAAGGGAGTCTGGAAGAGATGGAGTTGTTCAGGGAAGGAGACGAGGTGCAATGGAGAGGAGCAGGAAAAAGGGAAAAAGACGGCTGTCTTTGCTTTTGGCGTTGGTGCTGCTGATTTATGGGCAGGCGTTCCCGGCCTTGGCGAAGACGGCTTTTAAAGCGGATGGAGAGGCGCAAGGGGAGCCGCAGAACCCGGTGTATGACGCGGATACGGACGCGACGGAGTGGAGCTATGTTTATTTTGGCAGCTACCCGCAGACAGAGGTGACGGACGGCCCGTTAAAGTCCGCGCTTTCGAAGGCGCACTATAATGCGGAGGGGGATACGTCCGTTGGTGGGAAAAAATACCGGAGGGTTGGCGCGGGCGGCGGATACCGCTATTTTCAGTGGGAGCGCATCAAATGGCGCGTGCTTCAGAATGACGGCTCCACGCTGTTTGTTGCGGCCGACAGGGGGCTGGACTGCCAGAGGTATCATGAAGAATATACGTCTGTTACGTGGGAGGGCTGCACGCTTCGAAGCTGGCTGAATGAGGAGTTTTATGCCGCGGCGTTTCGCGCCGAAGAGCAGAAGGCGATTGTCCGGCAGGCCGCGGCGGATGAGGGGGAGAATGAGACGCTGGATGATGTGCGTCTTCTGTCTGTTGGGGAAGTGAGAAATTCAGCGTATGGATTTCGTGGAAATAGCGAGAATTCAGTCAGCCGCCAAATGAAGGCGAGCGATTACGCGGCTGCAGGGGGGGCGCGTATCGACGGCGAAAAAAGAACTTGGTGGTGGCTGTGCTCGCCCGGCTACGATTCAGACTTTGCCGCGCACGTCAGTAACCATGGCGACGGGATGCGGAATAGTGTTTCTGTCGATACTGCTTATCACGCGGTTGTGCCAGCCTTGCATATCAATCTGTCCTCTGATCTCTGGTCCATGACAGAGGAGGAGGGCGCGGCGGGGGCGCTGATTCCGGAAAATCCGTCTTATGACGCGTTTTATGACGAGACGGAGTGGAGCTATGTCTATTTTGGCAGCTACCCGCAGGCGGAGGTGAGCGGGGAGGCGCTTACCTCTTCGATTCAAAATGCCTCTTATGCAGGGGACGACGCTGTCGTGGACGGCGTGAAATATCGCAGGGTGCGCCAATCGGACGGATATCATTATTTTAAGTGGGAGAGCGTCAAATGGCGCGTCCTGCAAAAGGAGGGCGGGTCTTTGCTTGTGATGGCCGATCTTGGCCTGGACGCGAGGGAATACCACGAGACGGCAGAGGATGTCTCCTGGGAGGACAGCGCGCTTTATGAGTGGCTGAACGGGGAGTTTTACGATGCGGCGTTTGACGAGGATGAGCAGGGCGCCGTCCTGGGGCAGGCAGAAGGAGGCTCGCAGGCGGACGGCTTGCAGGGCCGGGTGTCTCTTTTGTCGGCAGAGGACGTTTTAAACGTCTCTTATGGATTTTGCCCGGCTGGCGCGGACGCCGCAGGCGCGCCGTCTGCGACGCGTTCCCTGCGGGCGAGCGATTACGCCCGTGCGAAGGGAGCGGAGCTTTACGATGCGCGGGGAAGCTGCAGATGGTGGCTGCGTTCTAAGGGAGAGGGCCTGGGCAGCGCCGCGGCCGTTAAGGAGGATGGGAGCGTTGATATGTCTGGAAGCGCCGTCAATGCGGGCGGGAATGCCGTCGTTGCCGCGCTGCGCCTGGATCTGTCCTCTAATTTCTGGTCGATGGCGGAGGACGGCGGCTTAAGCTCAGACAGCCCGTCTTATGACGAAGAGACAGACACGTCGGCGTGGCGCATTGTCACGTTTGGCAGCTACCCGCAGACGGAGGTGAGTGGGGAGGAGCTGACGGACGCAGTTACGGGCGCCTCTTACGATGAGCGCGGCGACGCCGTGGCGGATGGCGTGAAATACCGCAGGATCAGCATTGGCGACACGAGCGACAGCAGCAATTTTGGGTCGGCGCAGACATACCGCTATTTCAAATGGGAGCCAATCAAATGGAGGGTGTTGGAGGAGGACGGAACGGAGCTTTGCCTGATGGCGGATTTAGGCCTGGACTGCAGGGCGTATCATCCCGACGGCGGGAGCGTGGCCTGGACGGGCAGCGGCCTAAGAAGCTGGCTGAATGACGAATTTTATCAGTCAGCCTTTCGTGCGAAGGAACGAAGGGCGATTTTGCAGGAAGGCTCGAAAGAGAATGTCCGCCTGCTCTCGGCAGAGGAGGCGGTCAGCGCCGCGCATGGCTTTTGCGGCGACGGCGGCAAGGCTTCGGGCAGCCGCAAGGTAAGGCCAAGCGATTATGCGTATGTAATGGGGGCGTACAGCCTATCTGCCGATGGAGCGGACTGCTGGTGGTGGCTGTCTTCCTCAAGCGCTTCCGGCGATGCGCCGCGCGCTTACAATGACGGCAGCATAGACGCGGCGCCTGTGACGCTGGCGTCCGGCGCGGTCGTTCCGGTTGTGCGTATGGACAAGGCGCTTTTCTTGGAGCCGGAGGATGTGCCGTCCAACCCCAAATATAACGAAATCATTGACACGACGGAATGGAGCTATGTCTACTTTGGCAGCTACCCGCAGGCGGAGGTGAGCGGGGAGGCTTTGACGGAGGACATTACGGAGGCGTTTTACGACGAGAGCGGGGACGCGCTTGTAGACGGCGTGAGGTACCGCAGGATGGAGGCCGGGTCGTCCGAAGACGGAGAGGCGGAACGCGCGTATCGGTATTTTAAGTGGGAGCGCATCAAATGGCGCGTCCTTCAGAAGACGGAAGATGCGCTGTTTGTCCTGGCTGACCGTGGCCTGGACTCCCGCGCGTATCACGATGCGTCCACGTCTGTCACATGGGAGGGCAGCGCGCTTCGGGAATGGCTGAATGAAAGCTTTCTTAACAGCGCCTTTGGAAAAAAAGAAAGGCGCGCCATCAAAGAGCAGACAGTGGAAAATGCGGGCAACAGCAGCTATGGCATAAGCAGCGGGAAAGATACGAAGGATCTTGTGTATTTGTTGTCTGAGGGCGAGGCAAAAAATGCTTCGTATGGGTTTTGTGAGGATTACAGTAAGAATTCAGGCAGCCGCCAAATGAAGGCGAGCGACTATGCGTCCGCCCTGGGGGCGTCCGCCTCAAATGAGGAGGAATATTCAGGCGGCTGCGGCTGGTGGCTGCGCACCCAGGGCGGACGCGGCGCTTTCGCCATGTGCGTCAATGCGTCTGGGGCAATGAGTCTGTATGGAAATTCTATGAATGCGGCGGGAAACGCCGTTGTCCCGGCGCTGTGCCTTGACCTCTCTTCAGATCGCTGGTCTGTGACAGAAGAGGGCAATCCGGATCCAGACGATGAATTTGCGCCGAAATACGACGAGGAGACGGATGCGGCGGAATGGAGGACTGTTTATTTTGGCAGCTACCCACAGTCAGAAGTGACAGGAGAGCGACTGACAGATGCGATTGAAAACGCTCCCTATGACGGGCTGGATGCGGTTGTGGACGGCGTGAGGTACCGCAGGGTCAGCAGCGAAGACGCGAATAACGGAGATCATTTCGCCTCATCAGGATACCGCTATTTTAAATGGGAGCCAATTAAGTGGAGGGTGTTGGAAAAAGACGGAGACCTGCTGTATCTGATGGCGGATCTTGGCCTGGACTGCAAAACCTACAATGACGGCTCCTATGGGTCGGATGCAAATGCATGGAACGGCAGCAGCCTAAGGAGTTGGCTGAACGACGAATTTTACAATGCGGCCTTTGGGAGCGCGGAGCGCAGGGCCATTGTGCAGGAGGGGAAGGAGAACGTCCATCTGCTTTCTGCAAGCGAGGCGGCAAGCCAGGCGTATGGGTTTTGCAGGGATGGTGGAATGGCCTCCAAGAGCCGCGTCCTTGCGCCAAGCGACTATGCCTACGTGATGGGCGCGTACAGCCTGCATGACGGAGAGGAAGCCGGGCGGGACTGCTGGTGGTGGCTCTCTTCTGAGGGGGAAAGCCCTGCGGACGTAAAGCGCGTGTACAATGACGGCGGCATAGATGAGGCTTCTATGACAATGGCGTATGGCGCGGTTGCGCCTGTGTTGCGCGTCAATATGAAGCAGGAGGAAGGCCCCGCGAACCCAAAGTATAATGAAGTCACAGATACGGCGGAATGGAGCGTCGTCACGTTTGGCAGCTACCCGCAGGAAGAGGCGCAGGCGACGGGAGATTTGATTAACGCCAAGTATAACGGGAACGGGGACGCTGTGGTGAAAGGAGAGACATACCGCAGGATCGCAAGCGGCGATACAAACGACAGCTCGAATTTTGGACAGGAGAGCGAATATCGTTATTTTAAGTGGGAGCCCATTCGCTGGAAGGTGTTAAAGAAGGGGAAAGACACGTTATTTGCGCTGGCCGACCTGGCTTTGGACTGCAAATCTTACAATGAAAGCGGATTCAGCGTCACATGGGAGGGCAGCACGCTGCGCCAATGGCTGAACGGGACGTTTTTCCAGACGGCCTTTACCCAGGAGGAGCAGGCGGCGATTGTGGCTCAGGGGGCGGACAGCGGCGAAAGCGTCGGATCTGACGCGTTGGATCAAGTGCGCCTGCTTTCTGTCAGTGAAGCGTCGGACGCCTCGTATGGATTCTGCGGAACGTCTGGCAGGGCTTCAAAGAGCCGTTCTGTCAGGCCAAGCGAATACGCCTATGTGATGGGCGCGGCCAAAGCGGAAGGGGAGGGCAATTGCGTATGGTGGCTGCGCGCGTCGGGAAGTTCCGGCGGCTTATATGCCTCTACTGTCAGCGCTTTGGGCGCGGTCGGGCAAGAAGATTTTTATAACGCCACGACGGACGCCGTTGTCCCGGCGCTGCATATCGACCGTTCCTCTGAGCTTTGGAGCGCCGTGGAGGAGGAGGGAGGCTCGTTTTTGGAATGGCCGCTTTCGGTCGGCGAGCTAAGCGACCTGGAGGTGAACGTCGGTGAGGACGTGACGTTTACCGCCGAGGTGCAGGGAGGAGCTGCTTTCGGCAATCAAATTCAGTGGTATCTGGACGGAGAGGCGATTGAGGGCGCGAACGAATCCAGCTTCACATTGGAAGACGTCAGCCTGGACAGCGGCGTAGTCCATACCTATTACTGCACTGTGAGCAGCAAGGCACAGAGCGTGACGAGCAATGTGGCGTCCCTTACTGTGCATGAGTCGGGACAGGAGGCCGACACGTCTTTGCTTGAGGCTGCAATAGCAGACGCAAGGAAATTAGATGGGTCGGAGTATACCGCGGAAAGCTGGCAGGCGCTGCAGGAGGCGCTGTCTGCGGCTCTGGGGCTTTTGGAGCAGGCGGGCGCAACGCAGGAGGAGGTGGATGCCGCGCTGCGGGCGTTGGAAGACGCGGTTGCGGCGTTGGTTGGGCAGGATCCGCCTATCTTTGACATTTTTGGGCCGTCGAATCAGACGGTGAAAGCGGGGGAGAGCGCCACGTTTCAGGTGCGTGCGGAAATGAGGGATTCAGCCGCATATCCTGAGGGGGCCGATTTGTTCCGCTATCAATGGTATCAGGCGTCATCTGAGGAGGGCACTCAAACGAAGGTCACTGGCGCGAACGAATCCAGCTATACGATAGAAAACGTCACGGAAGAGATGGACGGGACATATTATTGCTGCGAGGTGTCCTGCACGGCGACAGGGACGCCCTGGAGCAGAGTCAGCAGCCGCGCGAGGCTTATTGTGTATACGGATTCCGGGGAAGTGGATAAGTCGGCTCTAAGCAGCGTCTTCAATGAAGCGGCGGAGCTAAAGGAAGAGGACTATTCGGAAGAAAGCTGGAGCGGGTTTTTAGCTGCCAGGAAACAGGCGGAGGAGACATTAAAGGACAGCAAGGCCACGCAAGAGGAAGTGGACGCGGCCTGCGACGCGCTGCAAAAAGCGATCGACACGCTTAAGGGAACGAAGCCCTCCGCTCCCCTTTCCGTCAGCGTGCCAGGCGATCAGACGGCAAAAGCGGGGGAAAGCGTCACGTTTTCCGTCACGGCAAGCGGCGGGGCCTCCTCTTCTTACGCCTATCAGTGGTATCGGTCTGCGTCTGCCTCCGGGGGCGGGAGCCGCGTCAACGGGGCGGAGGCTTCCGAATATACGGTGGAAAATGTCAGCGCGGAATCTGACGGCACATATTTTTACTGCGTTGTAAGCGACGGCGTGTCAGAAAAAGAGAGCGGCCGTGCGCGCTTAACGGTTCAGTGGGCGCCATCGGTCAATGAGCTGGAGGATCAGACGGCGAAGGCGGGAGAGGATGTCACGTTTGCAGTTTTTGCAGACGGAGGGAATCCGTCTTCTTATACGTATCAATGGTATGTCTCTATGTCGCCCAACGGGAGCGGAACGGGCATTGCGGGGGAGACTTCTTCGGAGTATACGCTGAGGGGCGTTGGCGCAGAGAATCATGGCAGATACTATTATTGCGTCGTGAGCAACGGGGCGTTTGACGTGTCAAGCGGCCGCGCGCGCTTAACGGTTCAGAAGGCGCCGGCTGTCAGCGCGCCCAAGGATCAGAGGGTGCAGGTGGGGGAGAACGTCACATTTCAGGTAGAGGCGAGCGAAGGAATCCCCGCGTCCTATACGTATCAATGGTGCTATTCCACGTCCAAAGAGGGAGACGGGATTAAGATCTCTGGGGCGGCTTCGGATACATACTCTATTAACAACGTGACGGAATCGCTCAATGGCAGATATTACTATTGCCTTGTCAGAAACGAGGCGGGCGAGGTGAAAAGCGGCCAGGCGCTGCTTACGGTATACGTCCTTGCGACGGAAGAAGAAAAAGCGGGCCTGAATGGAGCCGTGACGCAGGCGGGCGGCTATCCGAAGGGAGATTACACGCAGGAGAGCTGGGATCTGCTGCAGCAGGCGATTTTAAACGCAAAGAATCTGCTGCAAAGGGAGGATGTTTCCAAAGCGGAAGTGGAGCAGGCGCAGCAGAAGCTAAAGGAGGCCGTTGCGGGCTTAAAGAAAAAGCCGGCTTCTCCAAAGCCGGTTCCGACAAAGTTGGACGCGCCCACAGTGAAGGCGCAGCTTGCCTCAATGTCTTCGGTGAGGCTAAACTGGAATCCGGTGAGCAAGGCGACGGGATATACGGTATACTGCGCTACGAAAAAGAATGGGAAATACAGCAAGGTCAAGACGCAGACGGGAACTTCCTTCGTTGTAAAAAAGGCGCTAAACGGGAAGAAAGCGGTCAAGTTAGCGAGGGGAAAGACGTACTATTTCAAAGTGGAGGCGCATAACGGGACAGACATCAGCTCCATGTCAGCCGTCGTATCCAAGAAGATGCCGCCTAAGAAGCTGGCCACGCCAAAGATGCCTGAAATTAAGGTGACGGGATTCAGCATTACGATACGGTGGAACAAAAAAATAAAGAATGCGCAGGAGATGGTCATTGAAAGGAAAGTGGGCGGAAAGAAGTTTAAGAAATGGAAGACGGTTCCAATTAAAAAAGGAAAGGTCAAGGTTTTTTATGGAGATGATATAGATGGAAGCCGGCATTACTTTAGGATGTATGCCCGCTATAAGGATGGAAAAATTACAGTTCGCAGTAAATATTCCAACACAAGATGGGTAAAATAGGGAGTTTAAGATGGAAAATCAGCTATGCTTTCAATGTTTTAAAATGAAGGGGGAGTATGAGGTATGCCCGCATTGCGGCTACGGGGAAGGCGCAAAGGCAAGGCAGGCGTACCAGCTTGCCCCCGGCACGGTCTTGCGCGGCCGCTACATCATTGGGGTAGGCATCGGCATCGGAGGGTTTGGCATCACCTACAAGGCGTTCGACACAGTGCTTAGCGTAATCGTGGCGGTTAAGGAGTTTTACCCGGCGAGGCTTGTGAACCGGGGCGAGGGCGAGCTTAGGGTAGGCATCTTTTCCGGGGATAAGGAAAAGGAGTTTAAAAGGCAGCTTGCCAGGTTCCTGGAAGAGGCGAAAAATATGGCGATTTTCTCAAAAGAGAAGGACATCATTAACGTGTTCGACTATTTTGAGGAAAACCAGACGGCGTACATCATTATGGAATATGTGGACGCGCCGCTGTTGAAGTCCAAATTGAAAGAAAAGGGGAAGTTTGAGCAAGAAGAGGCGGCGGGGTATATGCGGGCCCTTCTGGACGCGCTCTCTAAGGTGCATTATCACGGCATTATCCATAAAGACGTCAGCCCGGACAATCTCTTTTTGACGGGAAAAGACACGGTGAAGCTGTTTGACTTTGGCGCGGCGAAGTTCCAGGGGACGCAGACGGAGCGGACGGAGGACGCTGTGGTAAAGGCGGGGTACACCCCGCCGGAGCAGTATCGGTCGAAAAATACGCAGGGAGCGTTTATGGACGTCTATGCGGCGGGCGCCGTGTTTTACGAGATGCTGACTGGGGAGAAGCCGATGGAGGCGCCTGACCGTTCCATTTCCGATGAATTGAAACAGCCGCATGAATATGGGATTCGCGTGGATGAACGATTGGAGCGCGTGATCTTAAAGGCACTCGCCTTGAAGCCGGAGCTGCGCTTTCAGACGGCGGAGCAGTTTAAGGACGCGATCGCCAGCCAGAAGAAGGTAGAGCTGCCGGAGGAGCTCCTAAAGCGGATGAGGCTTAGGAAACGCGTGCTTTCGGCTGGCATCGGCGCGTCTTTGTTCTTGGTGGGCGGCGTGCTTCTTTTGAGCCAGACGGTATTTTCCGGGCGGGGAAAGCTTGACGTCGCGAAATTGCAGGAGGACTGCCTGGAGGTCTGGATGCCCGTTTTGGATCAGGCGGAGGGCGAGAGGCTTACCAAAACGCTTCTGACTGGCGTGGAAAAGGAATGCCCTAAGCTGGATGTTTCCGTGCGCGCGATTGAGAAAGAGGAATATGAAAGGACGCTAAAGGAGGCCGCAGAGGCCGGTACGCTGCCGGAGGTCTTCTGCACCAAGGGCATTGATGCGTCTGAGCATTGCGCGGAGCTTTCCAAGCTGCTTCGCACGATGGACTTGTCTTCGTATCTCGTTTTGGAGGATTGGAAAAAGGAGGGCGTGTATGAAATTCCGACTGCCTTACAGGCGGGGATTTTATACGTCAGTCAGGAAAAGGTGAAGGAGGCGCCGGAATTCGTGGAGCTTACGGAGCTTTCCGTGGAGGACGGCGCTACGGGCCTTGCCTGGGAGGAGGGCGTGTATCAGAGGTTTCTGGACGCGGGGGACTCCCTGGCTAGGATTGCGGGGGATCTTTCCTGCATGGATGCGGTCAAGGCCGTGACGGTGGATCAGATGCCGCCGACGGACTTTACGGCAGTTCCCATTTTGGAAGGAGGGGAGCTTGTCGTGGCGGCGGAGCATTGCTATGGGGTGAATAAGGACGCGACCGAAAATCAACAGGAGGCGGGGATGTTCCTTTTGTCCCTGCTTTTAAGCGACGGGATGCAAAGCGCGTCCTATATGGGAAATGAAGAGGGGATCCCGCTAAATCATGTGGTTTATGAAGAATATAAAGAAAACAAAATGACGACATATCTGGCTTTTTTAAAGGAATATGACCTAAAGGGCGCGGCGCTGTTTCAGGGCGGCGGCGTGCAGGATCATATCAAAGATGAGATTGTGGGGGATGGGACATGACAAGATGCATGGGCTGCATGGCGGAGATGATGGAAGAGGAAAGAATCTGTCAGCGCTGCGGCTATAAGAAAGGCACAGACGTAAAGGAGGCCTATTATCTGCTGCCTGGGAAAATTGTGGGCAAAAAATATATGGTAGGGAAAGTGTTGGGCTACGGCGGCTTTGGCGTGACGTATATCGGATGGGACATGACCCTGCAGCGCAAGCTGGCGATTAAGGAGTATCTGCCAAGCGATTTCGCGACCAGAAGCTATGGAACGGAATTGCTCACGGTATTTTCCGGCGAGGCTACCGTGCAGTTTCAGGCAGGCTTAAACAGCTTCATTTCGGAGGCTAAGCGGCTGGCGAAATTTAACCGGATCCCGGAGATTGTGGACATCTACGACTGCTTTATGGAAAACGACACCGGGTACATCATCATGGAATTTCTGGAAGGGGTGACGGTCAAGGAGCTGCTTGCGAAGCAGAAGCGTATGCCAGTGGACGAAGCTCGTAAAATCGCCATGCCCGTGCTAAAGGGGCTGGCCGAGGTCCACAAGGAAGGGATCATTCACAGGGACATTGCGCCGGACAATATTTTCATCACGAAAAAAGGCGAGGTGAAGCTGTTGGACTTTGGAGCGGCGCGTTACGCCACCGCCGTGCAGTCCAGGAGCCTCTCTGTCATCTTAAAGCCTGGGTACGCGCCGGAGGAGCAGTACCGCAGCAGGGGGGAGCAGGGGCCATGGACGGACGTGTACGCCATGGGCGCGACGCTTTACCGGATGATTACCGGCGTAAGGCCGGAGGAGTCGATTGAGCGCATGGCCCAGGACAACGTAAAGACGCCGTCTGAGCTTGGAATCGCAATAGACGCGAATTTGGAGAACGCGTTGATGAACAGCATCAACGTCAAGAAGGAGTACCGGATTCAAAACGCTTCGGATTTTTATGACGCGCTTGCGAGCAAGGATGAGGTGGAGCGCATCATTGAGAAAAAGAAGATAGAGGAAAGCATGAAGCTGCCGATCTGGATGAAGTGGGCGGGCATTGCCGTAGGCGCGCTTGCCTGCCTGTGCCTGATCCTGCTTGCGACCGGGAACCTAAGCCTTTCGAGGAAGCGCCTAGACAGCGGGGCGGGGGAGGAGGCGCTGGCTCAAAACGAGCGCTTTGTCCCAAACGTCTCCGGCATGAGCTACGAGGAGGCGGAGGGCGTCTTAAAGGAGAAGCAGCTGAATGTCGTCATCAATGGGATGAATTACAGCGAGAGCATAGAGAAGAACAAAATCTTAAGCCAAAGCCCCGGGGACGGAGAGAAGGCGTCGTTAGACGAGACGGTGTACGTCATTATGAGCGGTGGAAACCAGGAGGTCATGATGCCGGATTTGGCCGGGATGGAATATGAGGACGCGAAGGATCTGATCGCGGCGCAGAGCCTTGTTTTGAAAAAAGGCGGCGTGAAAGAGGAATACAGCGATTTCGTGGAAAAAGGCCGGGTGATGGAGCAGAGCGTTGACGCGGAGGAGCGGATTGCGGTGCAAACGGAGATTGCCCTGACCGTGTCGCTTGGGAGCCTTTCAAAAGAGACGGCTGTCCTCACCGTGCCGGATTTGACGGGAATGACGAAGGAAGAGGCCGTGGAGGCGCTGACCCGCTTAAAGGAGGAAAGCGGCTTTACCTATTCCCTGGGGAGGGTGAAGAAGGAGCACAGCACGGAGGTGGAGAAGGGACGGATCATCAGCCAGGGCTTAGAGCCGGGGAGCGAGGCGCGGACAAGCGAGCCGATCGCCTTGGTCTTAAGCAAAGGCCCAGAGATGGTGTCGGTGCCAAATGTGGTGTATACCTCCAGGGAAGACGCGGCGCAGGCGCTAAAGGATGCGGGGCTTCAGGCGCAGGTACGGACGGAGTACAGCGACAAGGTTTCAGAGGGCCTTGTCATCAGCCAGGGCGTGGACGCGGACACGCAGGCGGCGAAAGGCAGCGCTGTTACGATTACAGTCAGCCTTGGCAAGGAGCCTCCGAAGCAGCAGCCCGTGCAGCAGCCAGAGCAGCCCGTGCAACAGCCGCAGCAGCCAGAGCAGCCCGTGCAGCAGCCAGCCCCTCCTTCTGATGATGATGGATCGAAAGTTCGAAAAAATAAAATTGAGACGGGCGATATAAGGATGAGTGAGGGAGGGAGCTATGCTTACATATGAAATGCTGTCAAAGCCAGGGGAACGGGATCATAACGAGGACTATGCAGGGGCGGCAAGCCGCGGGGGCGCATATTGCTTCGTCTTGGCGGACGGGCTTGGCGGCCATGGCGGCGGCGCGGATGCCTCACGCCTGGTGGGCGAGTTTATATTAGAAGATTTTAAGGAGCGCGGAGAGGCTTCAGAAGCATATTTAAAGAAGGTCATTGAGGAGAGCCAAAGCCGCTTAATGGAGGAGCAGCTTGCCAGGGACCGGGTGAATGAGATGAAGACGACCCTCGTTGTGCTGCTTTGTGGCGGGGAGTCGCTGCAGTGGGCGCACGTTGGGGATTCCAGGCTTTACTATTTCAAAAGCAGGAAGCTAAAGAAGAGGACGCTTGACCACAGCGTCCCGCAGATGCTGGTGGCCGCGGGGGAGATTAAGGAAGAGGAGATCCGCCGCCATGCGGATCGAAACCGTCTGCTGCGCGTGATGGGCGTGGAGTGGGAGCTGCCGCGATATAAGCTGGAGGAGCCGGTGGAATATGCCAAGAACGCCGCCTTTTTGCTCTGCTCGGACGGATTTTGGGAATGGGTGGACGAGAAGGCGATGCAGGGAACGCTGAAAAAATCGAAGTCTCCCAAGGAATGGCTTAGAAAAATGGAAGAGGAGGCGTTAAAAAACGGGACGGGGAAAGGAATGGACAATTATTCCGCAATCGCTGTGTTTTTGGAGGAGAAGGAGGCGTAGGAAATGGCAATCGTAATATGCAGCAACGGACATTATTACGACGATGAAAAATTTAAGGAATGCCCGCATTGCGCCGCCGGGGACAAAGAAGAGGATTCCCTGACTGTCGCCATGGCCCATCAGTCCAGGCAGGTGGAGAATTATGCGGTGGAGTACATCAAGAAAGCGGTGCCAAACGCGCGGATTCATGTCGAAGCCGGCCGGCCGGATCCAGACGCAGAGAAGACGGTCGGCGTTTACGCCAGGAGGGGCCTCTTAACATGCACCGCCGGATGGCTGGTCTGCGTAAGAGGCGCGGAGTATGGACGGGATTTTCCGCTCTACGCCGGGTTTAACCGGATTGGCCGTGGCGCGGGCAGCGACGTGGCCTTAAACGATATGCAGGTGTCCAGGGATGAGCACTGCTCCGTGATTTATGAGGAAAAGAAAAATGTGTTTTATCTGGTTCCAAAGGCCGGGAGCCTCACCTATGTCGGGGAGGAGCTTGTTGACGCGGCCAGAGAGCTGAAAAGCGGCCAGATTGTCGCCGTCGGCAAGACGTGGCTTGAGCTTGTGGCATATTGCGCAGGGGAGAAGCGATGGGAAAAAAATACATAAGGAAGAGCGCGGCGTGCCTGACGCTGCTTGTCATTTTGTGCCTTCGCCTGGACGGGGCGGCGCTTGTGGCGCGGGCCGCGGGGGACGTGCGGCTGGAGGGCGTCACGGCGCGCCTGCCTAACGTCACGGTGTACTGCTATCCGTCCGATCCGCAGAGCTTAGAAGGGGCCCACGTCACCTACGGAGGAGAGCCGCTTACGGTGAGCCAGTGCGCGCCCTATGCAAATCTTGGGTCTGGCAGCGATTACTATATGCTGATGGACGTTTCCGGCTCGCTTAGCGAGGGCTATTTTTCCTGCATGAAAGAGGCCGTCCTGGATTTTTTTCGGAATATGGGGAAAAACGACAAGCTTACGCTGATCGCATTTGGAGACGAGGTGCGGGTGGTATTTGAGGACAAGACGGCGGGCGACGACGTAGAGGGCGCAGTGCGCGCGCTGGAAAATAAGGATCAGACGACGCGCCTGTTTGACGCGATCCATCAGACGGCAAAGCTGTGTGATAAAGAGGGCGAGGCGGATGTGCGCAAGGTCGCGGTCGTCTTTACGGATGGGGAGGATTTTTCGGAAAATACGTCGACGAAGGCGGAGGCGCTGGCCGCGCTTTCGGAACGGCGCATTCCGCTGTACGCCATGGCGGCGAGGGAGATTTACGGCGGAAAGGAAAATGTATGCCTGGAGGGCATGGGGGAGTTTGTGCGTGAAACCGGCGGAATAATGGAGATTTTTGACACGTTGGACGCGCTTACAAAAATGCAGGGTCTGCAAAGGCTGTTTGGGGAGGCATGGGCGATTGTCGCGAAGGCGAGGACGAATGCGGTTGATCATGAGAAGAAGCTTCTGGCAGTCACGCTTTCCGATGGGAGGACGCTGACGGCCAAGCTGCGGGCCGCATACAGCCAAAAGGATGAGACGGCTCCTACGGCCTCCATGGAGCAGGCGTCGGACGCGTCCTTTAGGGTTACATTCAGCGAGCCGGTGCGCGGCGCGGATCAGGTTTCTGCATATGAGGTCACGCGGGACGGAGACGCGATTACGGACGGGTATATGGCGCGCTATCAGGAGAGCCAGGAGGGCGCGTCTGCGGAGCTGGTCTTCGACGAGACGCTCTGGAACGGGCGGTATGAGCTGTCCTTTCCTGGGATTACGGACGCCTCTATGGAAGGGAATGCATTGACGGGTAAATGTGAGCTTGAAGTGACGGATGGCAGGACGATGGGCCTTGTCGATTATTTCATGAAGTATCAGGCCGCGTCCGTAGGGGCGGCGGTTTTGCTCGTGTTTTTTTCCGCGCTTTTTATAGTTTGGCACAAAATGAAAAAGCGGAAGGGCGTCGTCACGATTGAGGGGAAGGCCGTGCTGCGGTCGAATGTGCAGAAAAAGCACCATGTCGCAGTGAAAAAGAGGGAGCTTTCCGGCAGGCAAATCCTGTTTTGCCTGGAGGGCGCGCTGTTTGGGCAGCGTCAGATTACGGTGAACGTAGTGAACAGCATGATTGTGGGGCGCTCCCAGATTTGCGACCTTTCCATTGAGGATGAGAAGATGTCAAGACAGCATTTTGCCATCCATGATAAAAACGGCTGCTTTTATATCGAGGATCTTCACACGACGAACGGAACGCTGTTAAACGGGCGGCGGATCGCGCGGGCGACGAGGCTTTCCGTGGGCGATCAAATTCAGGTCGGGGAAATTACAATGACGGTGAGGTGGTAACGCATGAATGAAGAATACCGATGCCCCAACTGCTTTCAGGGAGATATTTCTTCCGGCGTGTGCCGTCTGTGCGGCTTTGACCGGCAGGAGGAGAGGCCGAACGCCATGCGACTGCCAGAGATGTATCCGCTTATGGATCGTTATTTAATCGGAAGAATCTTAGGCAGCGGGGGGTTTGGCATTACCTATAAGGCGTTTGACCTGGCAAGCGGGAGATTATGCGCCGTTAAGGAATTTATGCCGATTGGGATTGTTACGAGGAACGGGCAGGAGGATAAGCTTCGCGCCACGTCCAGCTCCTTCATGGAGGATTTTGAGCATGGGAAGAAGCGCTTTATGGATGAGGCGCTGGCGCTTGGGAAGCTGACGGATGTGCCGGAAGTGGTGCAGGTCATGGATTTTTTTATGCAGAACAATACGGCGTATTTTGTCATGGAGTACATTGAAGGGGCCAATCTGCGGCAGCTCATGCGCACATTTGGAGGAAGGATTCCAGCCGAGCAGGCCATGCCGATTTTCTATGAGGCGGGGATGGCCTTAGATCAGGTGCACAGGCGCGGCGGGATCTTTCATCGGGACATCAGCCCCGACAATATTATGGTGACGCCGGAGGGCAGAGTGAGGCTAATCGACTTTGGCAGCGCGAAGAACCTGATTGGCTCTAACAGCCAGACGCTCTCCGTCATCTTAAAGCATGGCTACGCGCCGCCTGAGCAGTACTCCAGCACGAGCAGGCAGGGGAGCTTCACGGATGTTTATGCCTTTGCCGCCACGTTTTATTTTGCAGTGTCGGGCGTGATGGTGACAAATGCGCCGGATCGGTTTGGCGGTGAGGAATACCGTCCGCTCAAGGAGCTTGCGCCCGCGGTCGGGGCAAGGGTCTCGGATGCGGTGGATCATGCGCTTCTGTTAAATAGCGGGAAAAGGACGCAGTATGTTTCAGAGTTTGTCAGCGCGTTCCCTCTGCCTACGGCCGCTGCGGGGCATGACGCCACTTATGCGCCGACGACGGGGCGTGAGGCGCCGTATGTTAAGCTGGCAGGGCAGGGCGGGCATTCTTGGGAGCTTCCGAAGAACCAGATTGTGAAGATTGGGCGTTCTGAGGGGATGAGCGACATCATCCCGACCAAAGACGGGAAAGTGAGCAAGCTGCATTGTGAGCTGTTTTTTGACAGCATGGAAAAATGCTTTTATGTCATAGACCATTCGACGAATGGGGTTTACGTGGCGGGCAGAAGGCTTGAGAAGGGCAGGGCGTATGCCCTCCGCAATGGGGAGCAGTTTTCTTTGGGCAATCATATCTGTGACTTGGAGGTGGGATGGAACCATGGATAAGATGGAAAAGGATATCGTGACGGTACAGATTGTGCAGGAGAAGGGGCGCGGCATTGAGATTGGGACGTCGAGCATCCTAGGCACCAGGAAAAACCAGGAGGATACGGTTTTTGGATATGCCAAGGACACGGAGGCGGTGGCCGTCGTCTGTGACGGCATGGGCGGCCTGGCGGGCGGGGAGCTTGCGAGCAAGGCGGCTGCGGAAAGCTTAGCGGACGCATGGTTTTGCAGGAAGGATGTAAGGGACATTCCGGAATTCTTTCGGGAAGAGGCGTTGCGGGCGGATGAAAAGGTGTTCTTGCAGGAAAATGAAAAGGGAGAGCGCATCCATGCCGGGACGACGATCGTGGCGGCTATCATAAGGGAGGGGGAGCTATACTGGCTTTCCGTTGGCGACAGCAAAATTTACATTGTCCGGGGAGAGGAGATCCTTTCGGTCTGTAGGGAGCATAACTACCGCCTGACGCTGGACGAGCAGCTTGCGCAGGGGAAGCTTACGCCAGAGGAATACGCTGCGGAGGAGTATCGGGCAGAGGCGTTAATCAGCTACCTTGGCATGGGGAACGTCTCGCTGATGGACATTAACCGGCAGCCTTTTTTTCTACAGGAGGGGGATATTGTGCTCCTAAGCAGCGATGGGCTGTACCGGAGCCTTTCGGAGGAAGAGATCAGGGACATTTTAAAGAGGCACGAGGCGGATATGCAGGCGGCTGCGGATGCCCTGACGGCGGCTGCGCTTGGCGGGAAGAAGTCGGGGCAGGACAACACGTCGGTCGTAGCGATGCGCTATGTGAAGGGCAGGGGCGACCGCGCAGGAAAAAGACAGGAAGAACAGGGAGGAAGAAAGGATGAATTTAAAGAGATGTGACAACGGACATTTTTTTGACGGGGAGAAGTTTCAGAGCTGTCCCCATTGCGCGGCGATCGGCGGGGACACGAACGCCACGATGCCCTATACGGACATGGGAAATGCGTATGGCGGCATGGAGATGACGGAGCCGGTGACGATGCCAATGCCGCAGCAGGCGCAGCCTCAGATGACGGCACCCACGCCTCAGATGGCGCCGCAGCAGATGCCGTCCTCCGGCGGGATGGGTGCTATGTCTTTGCAGGATGCGGTGAATCAGGCGATCACGGTTCCCACGGAAATGCAGGATGAGGAGAAAACCATAAGCATCTATCAGGCAAAGGCGGGGATCGACCCGGTGGCGGGCTGGCTCGTCTGCATTGAGGGGCAGGACTTTGGCGGCAGCTTCACCATCAAAAGCGGCAGGAACTTTATCGGGCGGGCTGGCGGCATGGACATTGTGCTGCGCGGGGACAACAGCATTTCCAGAGAGAAGCATGCCGTCATCCTCTATGAGCCAAAGCGGCGTGAGTTCATCGCCCAGGCGGGAGAGTCGAGGGAGCTGTTTTACGTCAACGACGAAGTCGTCTTAAATCCGGTGAAGATGAAGAGGGGGGATATTTTTACGATAGGGAACACAAGGCTGATGTTCTTCCCGTGCTGTGGGGAGGATTTCTGTTGGGAGGACTTTAAGAAAGAGGAGGAGCGATAAATGGAGATGTTAAAAACGAACAGAAGCAAAGGGCTGTACATTGCATTGTCAGTCATCATGAAATTTTTGCCTGCGGTTATCATCATTCTTGCGCTGAAAAGCCTTGCGTCAGATGCGCAAAGAACGATGCTCGACGTAGTTAGCGGGTATGGGGGCGGCTTAGTGGATATGGTTTCGAATCTGCTGATATTTCTTATTGTGCTGCTGGCGGCTACCATTGGGTACTTGATTTATGTCCTGGCATTGTTTTCTGGCGTCTGTAAGGATATGAACGCCGTATGCGGGAAATATAACGTGGGGAAAGGCAGCTTAGCCTACATCCTGGTATGGCTCTTATCTGGAATTACGCTGAACATTTATTATGTTGTCTGGACGAATCAGCAGGCTGGCCGGATGGAGGAGGCGGCGGGGATGTACGGCCGTCAGGCGAAAAGCAAGTCGACGCACGTCGCGTTCGCCTCACTTGCGGCGGCTGGAACATGGATTAGCGTGATTTTGACGTTTATGCTTAGGAATGGCATGGGGAATATTTTTATTATCCTGATTGGCTTTGCTCTGTCTTTTCTTTTCAGCTTTTTTGACATCGCGAACATGGCGGCGTTTTTGGGGGACGTCAATACGCTTGCGGAGGCGTATAACGGCCAGGCGGACGCTCCTTATGGCGGCGCGGCGGGATATGCGCAGCAGGGGAGCAATGCGCAGATGGCAGGAGACGACGACCATACGATTTCCGTCAATGAATGGATGCCGCAGCCGGGTCAGGCGGCGCGGGCAGGCGGCTGCATGGCCTGCTGCGCCGGGGTGTACGAGGGCGCCGAGTTCCCGATCGACGGCGAGCTTGTCATCGGAAGGGATGAGACGAGCTGCCATGTGGTGATTAAAAGCCCGGAGGTCAGCCGGAGGCACTGCGGCGTCCGCTATAACCCAAATGACGGGACCTATACGGTCACAGATTTTTCCTCGAACGGCGTTTATTATAAGAACGGCCAGGCGTTTCCAAAGAATCAGCCGATGGTCTGCGGCGCGGGAACAGTCCTTGTGATCGCGCAGAGCGGCAATGAATTTTTATTAAAATAACAGATGGAGAGGGGGAACGATGGGAGAACAGCAAAACGGCCGCCTTACGGTGATTGACGACGCCGGCAGGGTGCAGGAGGTTTCCCTGGGAGCTATGCGGGGGGATCGTTTTTTCTGGGGAAGGGACGCGGAAAAATGTGAAGTTATGACGTCGTCCAATATAATTTCCAGGGTGCATGGGAAATTTAAGCTCACGCCGCGGGGCCTATTGTACGCGGATCTTGGCAGCACGAACGGGACTTACATAGAGAACGCGTCGGGAAGCCATTTCTTGAGGAAAAACCAGCAGTATGCCTGCTTAAAAGACGGCGATATGCTGCGTGTGCAGCCGCCGGATCAAAAGGCGGGCGGCTCCGTCCTCCTTTTGTACACAGAGCATATGCAGAAAGGAAAGTGGCAGAGGCATGCCTTGGGCGCCTCGAGAATCTCCATCGGGCGGGGGAAGGAAAATGACATCGTGCTTTCGCACATGGGGGTCAGCCGTAGGCACGCCCTCCTGGAAAAAGCGGGAGACGGCTATGTGATTTCCGACTGCGGCAGTGCGAATGGCCTTTTATTGAATGGGCGAATTTTATATGGGAAGCAGGCGCTGAAGGATAAGGATGTCATACGGATTTTAAACAGTGTCTTTCTTTTCACGAACGGCGGGATTTTTTATAAGGGCTCCTTACAGGGCGTGAATCTGCGCGTCCGCGGCATGAACAAAACCGTGGGCAAGGGCAAGCAGATTTTGCATGACGTAAATTTCGACATCGAGAGCAATGAGTTTGTCGCCATCATTGGCGGCTCTGGAGCGGGCAAATCGACGTTAATGAATGCCATCAGCGGATTTGACAAGAAACGGGAAGGCATGGTTTTGTTCAATGGGATTCCGATGGACGAGAACTTTTCGGTTCTGAAAAGCCTGATCGGCTATGTGCCGCAGGAGGACATCATTTATGAGAATTTGACGCTGCAGCGGATGCTTTCTTACACGGCGAAGCTTAAGATGCCAAAGGATATGTCCAAAGAAGAGGCGGACAGGCGCATCCAAGACGTGCTAGCGATGGTGGAGCTATCGGAGCAAAAGGACACGTACATCCGCAAGCTTTCCGGCGGGCAGAAAAAGCGCGCCAGCATTGCGGTGGAGCTTTTGGCTGACCCAAGCCTGTTCTTTTTGGACGAGCCGACCTCCGGCTTAGACCCGGGGACGGAAAAGAAGCTGATGGGGACGTTAAGCCGCCTGTCAAAGTCGCAGGGAAAGACGGTCATCATGGTGACGCATACGACGCAAAGCCTTGATCTATGCGACAAAGTCATCTTTATGGGCCAAGGCGGCAGGGTGTGCTTCTGCGGCTCCTGCAACGAAGCGAAGATGTTTTTTGACACGGACAGCCTTGTGGACATTTATAACAAGATGGCGGAAAAGCCAGACGAATGGGCGGCGCAATACGCAAACTGCGTCCCGCCGGAGCCTGTGGGGCTTGGCGGCGGCGGGACGGCCCCGAACAAGAAAAAATCGTCCGGCATACGTCAGTTTGGCATCCTTACGATGCGGTACGCGGAGCTGATGAAAAACGACCTGCCCCGGCTTTTGCTGCTGTTTTTGCAGCCCGTCTTGATTGGGCTTTTGCTTGGCGTTGTGGCCGACGGCCGGGTGTTTGAGATTTATGAGAGCACGAAATCTATTTTGTTCGCACTAAGCTGCGCGGGCATCTGGATTGGGCTGTTTAATTCCATCCAGGAGATCTGCAAGGAGCGTGTCATCTTAAAGCGGGAGTATATGGGCAATCTTAAGCTCTGGTCGTATGCGCTTTCCAAGTTTGCCGTTCAGATTCTGGTGGGCGCCGCGCAGTCCGCAGTCATGACGGGCGTGTTTGCGTTTGCCGTGGGGCTGCCCGAACGGGGGATTTTGCTAAAGGCGGGCTTTCCTGAGATGTTCGTGACCGTTTGGCTTACCGTCACGGCCTCCATGGCGCTTGGATTCATTCTCTCCGCGCTTGTAAGGAGCGGCGACAAGGCAATGGCCTGCGCGCCGTTCGTTCTGATTATTCAGCTTTTGTTTTCCGGCATTCTCTTTGAGCTGAAAGGGTTGGGGAGAAAAATTGCCTACGCGACAGTCAGCAAATGGTCGGTGGAGAGCCTGGGCAGCATTGCCGGCTTAAACAGCCTGACGATGAAGCTGCAGGAGGAGATTCCAAATATGGAGCATGAATTTCAGGAGATTTTTGAGTTTTCGAAGCGGCATTTGCTGACGCATTGGGGCGTTTTGGCGGCGATGGCTGCATTTTGTGGAATCGTCACGACAGTTTTGCTTCGGAATGTGGCGAAGGATGGGAGATAAGGGGAGGTAAAGATATGGAATGGAGAAAAGGAGCATGAGTATGAAAAAAGCAATAATGAAACAGATTTGCCTGTCTGTCCTTGTAATGGCTTTGATGTTTGTCGGCATCTTGCTGCAAGGGCAGGCGCGTGTTCGGGCAGATTCTGGGGTAGACACGATTCGCTTGGCATTGGACGACACATTCCAATCTGGAACGATTGCGTCAAAAGGCGCAAATATTTATTATCGCGTCACGCTTCCGTCGGATGGCTGGCTTATGGTTTCCTATCAGGGGTGGGATATTGGTAAGTCCTACTATCAGGTTTCCAATGTGGAGCTGACCAGGGATTACGGGGAATGGGGCGTGTGGGGTTCTTCTAACCAGGCCCCGCAGACAGACTCGAAAGAGCTTGCCTTAGAAAAAGGCGATTGTCTGATTCGGATACGCCCTTATGATGATTGCATTGGAGATTATAAGCTCAAGGCTTCTTTCGTGCCGGCCAGAAACAATGAAAAAGCGGATAATAACGAATTTACAGACGCTTAGCCGCTGGCGTCCCGCAAGCTTGTCACGGCATTCCTTTCCTTGGACGACAGGAATGGACTTTTATCAAATTCAGATCAACAGCAGGCAGGCTGTGCGCATTATTTATACAGCGCGTGTAAGAAGGTCTTATCTGGAAGTATGGAACCAGGATTACACACAAAGATTTAGGGAAGGAATCTGGGGAGCGTCAGAGACATCGCCGGAAACCTATGTTTATGAAGAAGTATTGGAGCCTGGCGCATACTACGTGAAAATTACGCCTTATGATAGCGATGTGGGTCGGTATACGCTCCAAATGGAAGCGATAAATCCGCAACATATACACTGACTATTAAGCCGAAAAAGACGACGGGGCTAAGCTTATACACATCCATTTATAACCGTAAGCAGCTTTCTGTAAGCTTTTATGGGCAGAGCGGAGCAAAAGGCTATCAGATACAATGAATATTATGTCCGGGTTCGCGCCTATGTCAAGAGCGGCAAGAGCTGCGCTTATGGAGCTTGGAGCGTCATAAAATCCAAAAAAGTAAAATAGCCATTCGCCATGCATCAGAAGATTTGGATTGGCAAAATTACAAAAGATGGGAATGCAGAAAAAGAAAAGAGGAGAACTTTATGAAAAACAAAGGAGCGCCCCTCCTTGCCTTAATCCCCGCCGGGCTTTTAGCCGTCCTTTTATTTGCCTTAAATATCGTCGTCTACGTGCAGGGGCAGGTTTCCCTGCATCAGCCGGCAGAGCAGGGGACGGCAGAGACAGAAGCCGATGGGACAGGGCAGGGGGACGACGATGTCGGCGTATCGGCTGACTTTGAAAGCTTCCGCATCGCGCGTGCGAAAGGCGCCGCGGATGAAAGGGGAAAATCCCAGCAGGAGGGCGAGGAGAATTATTTATGCGCGGAAAGCATCGTGCGGGTTCTCACGATGGAGGATGTGGAACGCATAAAAAACGGCTCCTATTCCGATCTTCCAGCAGGGAAGGACATCCTGCAGATGGTCGTCAATGAAATCTATGCCAGGAACGGCTATCAATTCGAAAATGAGGACATCCAGTCGTATTTTGCGTCAAAACGCTGGTATCAGGCAGATGACGCGGATGCAAGGGACATGGACGCCATTTATCAAAAAATGTCTGAGATTGACAAGGCGAACATTGATTTCTTAAGGGAGGTGAGGCAGGCATGATCTGCAGCAGATGCGGGCTGCAAAACAAAGGGGCGGCCTTGTTTTGTGAGAATTGCGGCGCAAGGCTTGTCGCGCCGCCAAGGGTGGGGGCAAATGCGCGTTTTCCGGCAGAAAGGACGGCGCCGAATGCGCACATGGCTCCTGCAAGGCCGCCGGAAAAGCCTGTGGAGACGTGGGCAGTGATTTTGCTTGTAGAAATCGCAGTTTCGCTCCTTGCGGCTTTTTTCCTCTACCAAAACTTCTCCAGGCTTTTTAGCGCGTCAAAAACGGGGGAGCGTTATTTTGCGGCAGCGATGAGCAAAGACTGGGAAGGGGCGTTTGCTTTGTTGGAAGTGGAGGAGAGCGAATTTATCAATGCGGAAGCGTATGCAAACGTGAATAAGGGAAAGGAAGCGCCAGCCATAAGCGTCTATTCCGTGCAGGAGCAGGTGGACGTAAGCCGGGGCTTTTTGGGGAAAGAAATCCTGATTACATACCGTGCGCAGGGAGATTCCCATGACAGCTCTTACGCCATCTCGCTCAATCGCCAGAAGCAGAAAAAGCTTCTGCTGTTTGACGACTGGAAAGTCAGCACGGAAGGCCTGATTTCCAAAGAATTTTCCGTTCAGGCGCCAATGGGCGCTAAAGTGACGGTTGACGGCATAGATTTGCCCTCATCCTATTTGCGCGGGACGGAAGACGGGCATGACAGCTATGTGATCCCCGCTCTGTTTTCGGGGAGGCATGAAGTGAAAGTCAGCATGGAGGGCATGGAGCCGGTGACGGATTCGTTTGATTCTGCCTATGACAGCGAATATGCGCTGCATGAAATGCGCGCTTCAAAAGAGGCCATGCAGGCCGCCTTGCAGACGGCGGGCATTGCCATAAAAGAGATTTATTCGGCCGCGCTCCATGGAAAAAAATATGATGCGGTCGCCAGCCTGTTTTCTTCCAATGCGGCGCCCGACGTGAAGGAAGGCTATCAGGAGCTTGTGGAGCAGATGCAGCCGGATGAGGGGTCTCGAATCGAGGCGATTGCATTCGATTCTATAAATGGGACGGCGGAAAGTTATATGGAAGACGGGCAGGTTTTGATTGAGGCGCACCTTACGTTTGACTACGTCCTGACATATACCTATGAGTCCTACTGGGACAGTTCAAAGGATACGGACACATATGAAGACAGCGACAGCGTGACGTTTTATTTTGTGAGGGAAAACGGGGATTGGGCGTTGCGGAACCTGGGATGCCATAGACTGTATTATTAAAAGAAATGCCTGCGGGCATCCCTTTATGCGCGGAAAGCTGCGCGAGAATAAGGAAACGGAGGAGAAAGAGATGGGAAAGTTTTGTACAAAATGCGGAAAGCCTTTAGCGCCGGGAGAGCTATGCTCTTGTCAGATGGGCGGCGGGACAGCAGGGCGTGGGGCCATGCCGAATGGAAACGTGGGTCAGGGGCGCGCGGCCATGCCGAATGGGAATATGGGATCGGGGCGCGCGGCCATGCCGAATGGGGACGTGGGGCCGATGCGTCCAGTCATGCCGAATAGGGGCGCTGCGCTTGGAAATGCCGGGGGCAGGAATGTAAATGGGATGCCAAATGGGAATGTCGGACAGCCATATCAGGGGGCGCCTATGGGACAGCCCGGCCCAAACAGTCAACAGTATGCCTATCAGCAGCAGGTGCAGCAGCAGTACCAGCAAGTGCAGCAGGCGGCGTCTGGCCACGCTTCGCAGACGATCGGCACGTTTTTAAACCTGGTGAAACGGCCGGTTACGACAGGAAGGCAGCTTGTTGCGTTTGCGGACAAGAGCGTGGTGATTACATTGATTCTGCTGCAGGCGCTTGCGTCCGGCTTTTTTGACCTTGCGGTGATGGGCAAGCTTTCAAGCCTTAGCATGGGATATCTGAGGATGCCGTATGCCAGAAGCTTTTTTGTGACAGTGATGCTTTCGCTTGTCATGTCATTTTTATTGGCGGCGCTTTTGCTTGGAGGAAGCCTTGCTGTGAAAAATGCGGTCACATACCAGCAGGCGCTCGCCTGCGTGGCGGCGCGTAGCGCGCTGCTCGTCGTTACGTCGCTCTTTTCGATTCTGGTGTTTGTCGTGTATCCGGCAGGCGGCCTGTTCTTTTTCTTTACAGGCGGCCTTTGGGGCATGGTCGTGATGGCGATGATTTTGCCAAAGTGCGTAGGCGCCTCAGAAGATAAGCTTGTGCTGTCGCAGTTTCTTGCAGCGCTGCTGTTTCTTGTGCTGTTTGTAATAATGGCTGTGCTTTGCTGGAAGGCATATTTGCCAGACGCGCTTGGCGCCTTAGGGAATGGGCTGAATTCCATCTTCAAAAATCCGGCGGGAATATTGGACGGCCTGTATTAATGGAGGTAGATATGCATAAGGTCAGATGCCCGCGATGTGGGAGCATAAACGAAGGAGACAGCCTGTTTTGCGCGGAATGCGGATGCGGCTTAAAGAAAGGCGGCGCAGGAAAAAGGAAACGTCCTGCGGGCATGGCAGTTTTCCTTGCGATTGGGGCCGTTTGCGCGGCCCTTGTCGTTTTGGCGTTGGTATGCGCGGCGTTATATGTGATGGGACAGGAGAAAAAAGAGGAGCCGCTTTTGGGGACGGATGTGACGGAAACACAGGGGCAGGAGATAGAGGCTGGTCAGAAAGAGGGCGGGCCGGGGCCTTACGACGCGAAGGCGGCTGCCGCAGAGGGAACAGAGCGCGCAGAGGCGGGAGAGACAAAGACGGAGCGCGCAGAGGCAGGAGAGGCAAAGACGGAGCGCGCAGAGGCAGGAGAGACGGAAAGGACAGGGATTCATACGTACCGCCTCATCTTAAAAGACTGCGGATGGCGGGAGGCCGCAGAGGACTGCAGGGCGATGGGCGGATATCTGGCGCGCATCGAATCTTATGAGGAGTATGCCGCCATCGTGCATCAGATAGGCCGTGAGGAAGGGTTTTACAATGCGCATTTTTATCTGGGAGGCAGAAGGGAAGAGGGAGAGACGGATTACTATTGGGTGGACGGCGACGGGCAAAAAATGGGAAAGCCGCTCAATTCCGCGGATTCCTGGGCAGGCGGCGCCTGGATGAAGGGAGAGCCAAGCTATGTGGACGGAGAGGCGCAGGAGCTGTACCTGAATCTGTTCTGTTATGAAAAAGAAATGGCCTGGGTGTTAAACGACGTTCCTGAAGATGTTTCAGCTTATTATCCGGGAAAGACGGGGTATATCTGTGAATTTGAGGAATAGGCGTTGAACTGGCGGCAATATTCCGATACACTGTATGAGGAATAAGAATCAGGAAAGACGGGGGATGGGAGTGAAGCTTCGGAAGAAATCTTTTATCAAAATTACGGCGTTTCTGCTGCTTGCGCTTTGCGTCATATGCTATGTGAGGCGGCCTGCGCCAGAAGGGAAGCGGGAGGCTTTGGATACGCAAGAGGGGCGTATTAGGGCAGGGCAGGAAGAGGAAGCGGTCACAGAGGGCTTTGCCGCCTTTACGGAAACGGAGCAGGCTTTGCCGGAGGAAGAGGAAGAGAGCCGCAGGGTAGAAGAATGCCTGTCCCGCATGACGTTAGAGGAAAAAGTCGCCCAGATGTTTGTCATTACGCCAGAGGCGCTGACCGGGCAGGGAAACGTCACTGCCGCGGGCGACGCGACGCGGGAGGCGATTTGGGCTTACCCTGTGGGCGGCCTTGTGTATTTTGGCGGGAACTTAGGGGAAGAGAGGCAGATCGTAGAGATGATAGAACGCCAGCAGGCGTTTTCTATGGAGCGGATCGGCCTTCCGCTGTTTACGGCTATCGACGAGGAGGGCGGGACGGTCGCCCGAATTGCGAATGAAAGCGCGGTTGCGGTAAGGCATTTCCCGGATATGCGCGAGATTGGCGCGTCGCCGGACGCGTTGGCGAAGGCGGGGAAGGCCGGGCGGGAAATAGGGAAATACCTAAAGCGGCTTGGGTTTAACCTGGATTTTGCCCCTGTTGCGGATGTGCTTACGAACCCGGAGAATTCCGTGGTAAAAAAGCGTTCGTTTGGCGAAAGCGCGGCTTTGGCGGCAGAGCTTGCCCTGGAGGTTTCCCGTCAGCTTGAGGGGCAGGGCGTCTATAGCTGCTTAAAGCATTTTCCGGGGCATGGCGCGACCGAAGGGGATTCTCATAATGGGTTTGCGTACACAAAAAAGACGCTGGAGGAATTGTTGAAAGAGGAGCTTATTCCGTTTCAGGAGGGGATCGCCGCGGGGATATCCTTTATCATGGCAGGCCATATTTCCGCCCCAAATGCCGTCTGGGACGACACGCCGGCCTCTTTGTCAAAAGCCATGATTACGGGCGTCCTTCGGGAAAGGATGAAGTTTGACGGGATTGTGGTTACCGACGCATTGAATATGGGGGCGGTCTCCGGCAGCTATAGCCCAAAGGAGGCGGCGGAGCTTGCGGCGCAGGCCGGGGCGGATCTGCTTTTAATGCCGGAGGATTTTAAGGAGGCGTACCAGGGGCTGCTTGAGGCCGTAAAAGAGGGGAGGGTCAGTCAGGAGCGGATTGACGCGTCCCTCCGAAGGATTCTGAAAAAGAAATTGGAGCTTTTGCCTGCGCAATAGGCGCAAGGCCAGGGCATGGAAATTCTCTGATTGACAGAACCGGATTCCTGTGTTAGCCTATAAAAGTGATTTATTGTGGTAAAGTGATAGCATGGCATCACGGAAGAGGAGGACGCATATGAAAAAAGCAGCAGCAATGATTTTGGCGGCGGGGCTGGCCGTTTCCCTGGCAGCCTGCGGGAATGAAAAGGACGCCGGAGGGACGAAGGACGTAAGCGGCGGGATCGAGAAAGGCAGCGGCACGTTTACGGTAGGCTTTGACCAGGATTTCCCGCCGTTTGGATATGTAGGGGACGACGGGGAGTTTACCGGATTTGACATTGAGATGGCGACGGAATGCGCCAAGCGCATGGGCAAGGAAATCGTCCTGCAGCCGATTGACTGGGACGCGAAGGACATGGAGCTTGAGTCCGGGACGATCGACTGCATCTGGAACGGCTTTACGATGAACGGCAGGGAGGATCTGTATACCTGGAGCGATTCGTACATGGACAATACGCAGGTCGTGATTACGAAAAAGGGTTCCGGGATTGAGGCGCTTTCTGACCTTTCCGGCAAGATCGTGGAAGTGCAGAAGGAGTCCTCCGCGCAGTCGGCGTTAGAGGATGAGGATCATACGGAGCTATTGGCTTCTTTTAAGGATTTCCTGCAGGTTGCGGAATACAACACGGCGTTCATGGACTTGGAGTCGGGCGCGGTGGACGCAATCGCGATTGACATCGGAGTGGCGAACTTCCAGCTTGAGGGCAGGGAGGACGATTTTGTGATATTGGATGAGGTGATCTCCTCCGAGCAGTATGCCGTCGGCTTCTTAAAGGGCAATGAGGCGCTGCGCGACGAAGTGCAGGGCACGTTACTGGAGATGGTGGAGGACGGCACGTTTGCTGAGATCTCCGAGAAGTATTTCGGCTATGACGTCTGCACGTTAAAATAAGCAGGGAGCATAAAAGGGGTAGACATGAGCATACAGGTGATGATGGGGCAGCTTACGGAAGGGATGGGCGCGACAATCCTGATTTTTGTGCTGACGCTTCTGTTTTCCATGCCCCTTGGTCTTGTCATTTCTTTTGGCAGGATGTCAAAGAACGCCCTCCTTCGGGGGATATCGAAGATTTACATTTCCATCATGCGCGGCACGCCGCTGATGCTGCAGCTTCTGGTCGTGTATTTTGGCCCGTATTACATATTTGGCGTCAATATTTCATCCAATTACCGCGCTTATGCCGTTGTGATTGCGTTTGCGATCAATTATGCCGCCTATTTTGCGGAAATTTACCGGGGCGGGATCGCGTCTATGCCAAAGGGGCAGTATGAGGCGGCGAAGGTATTGGGCTACACGAAGGCGCAGACGTTTTTTAAGATTATTTTCCCGCAGGTCATTAAACGGATCCTGCCTTCTGTGACAAATGAAGTGATTACGCTGGTTAAGGACACGTCGCTGGCGTTTTCCATTGCTTATGCGGAGATGTTCACGGTTGCGAAAGCAATCGCGGCTTCTCAAAAAAGCATGGTTCCGTTCATTGCCGCGGCGATCTTTTATTATGTCTTTAATTTTCTCGTGGCCGCTTTGATGGAGCTTTGGGAAAAGAAGCTTAGTTACTACAGTTAGGGGGCGTTTGGTATGAATTTGCTGGAAATGAGCCATGTGAAGAAAAGCTTTGACGGAAACGCCGTCTTAAAGGATATCAGTCTGTCGGTGCGTGAGGGAGAGGTGGTTTCCATCATTGGGCCGTCCGGCTCCGGCAAGTCTACGCTGCTGCGCTGCGCCGTGCTGCTTGAGATGATGGACGACGGGACGCTGTGCTATTCGGGCGAGGCGGCGGCAAGGAGCGATGGCGGCGCGGCGGTCTATGCGCCCAAAGCGGCGCTTAGGAAGATAGAGCGGCAGTTTGGCCTGGTGTTTCAGAACTTTAACCTGTTTCCCCATTATACGGTGTTGAAAAATGTCATGGACGCGCCAATCCATGTTCAAAAGCGAAGCCCATCCGAAGTGCGGGCAGAGGCTAAGGCTCTGCTTTTGAAGATGGGGCTTAGCGACCGGGAGGGCTATTATCCCTGCCAGCTTTCCGGCGGGCAGCAGCAGCGGGTGTCGATTGCGCGCGCGCTTGCGATGAAGCCGAAGATCCTCTTTTTTGACGAGCCGACCTCCGCGCTTGACCCGGAGCTTACCGGGGAGATCTTAAAGGTCATTACGGAGCTTGCAAAAGAGAAGATGACGATGGTGATTGTGACGCATGAGATGCACTTTGCGAGAGAGGTGTCTGACCGTATGATTTTCATGGATCAGGGCGTCATTGTGGAGGAGACGACGCCGGAAAAGCTGTTTTCTTCCACGAATCCGCGCACCAGGGCGTTCCTTGGGAACTATCATCTTGGGGATGCGCCCTGATTTGCGGCGCAGGAATACATTAAGAAATGAAATAGCCCTGGAGGCGTATGCCACAGGGCTTTTTGAGTGTCGATTAATATAGATAGCCGTTTCATTTTGCAAAATGAAAATATCCGTAAATATTGCTTGACCGATTGAACACGGTTTTATATCATTAGTTTTAGGAGGAAATAGCAATGGCAAATACAAAAAAGAAGCAGGAGGCGTTATCGGTAAGCCGTCTTATTAATGAAATTTTGGTGGCGCAGTTGGGCATACCTTTCCGGCAGATTGTAAACGATACGGCTTTTTCAAGATACACAGGGTCGAGCCGGCCTGATTTGTTGATTTCAGAGTTTGAGTACGATGGAGCGAACGAAGAGCAATATATTAAGAACCTAGTGGCATATGCTGAGGCAAAGGATGACTGTAAAGTGGATGACAGGGATTGGATGGATGCGTTAAGGCAGGGGGAAAGAAAGGCGCCGAAGCTTGGATTGCCATATTTCATAGTGACAAACTGCAGTACGACTTATTTTTACAATGCCAGGACATTGAGGCAATTGAAATTGAATGGAAATCCGATCAGAGAATTTCAAACGATTGACATTTACCGTTTGATAAAGAAAAAATTAACAGAAAATCCAGAGCTGGAAACGATTCAGACGAACGTGGACTCGATTTCCGCAATTTCAGAAGCCATATTTAATAAAAAGCTATGGGAGCTTGCAGGGGTGTACCGTGGGATTAATTTTAAGGACAACGTTCAAAAAATTGATTTTACGGTGGGTTTTGTCGCTTTGGAGTATTTTGAAGAAAAAGAAACGATTGACGGGACGAAGGACGGCTCAAGAGTATATTGGTCTGATTGTTTTGACGAGGTTGCAGAAAAAGTAAAGAATAATTTGAGTGGGTATATTAGGCGTTTGGAGGATGAGACGACATTCAATGAATTTAAAAATTTGATGGAAGTCGTTAGAATGGCGATCAGTGGCGATGAAAAAAATAAGCCTCTGATTTCAGTGGAGGATGTTAAAAAAATCTATTCAATTATAGATTCTATGAAGCCTTTGCATGGAACAGGATTTGATCTGTTTGGCGCTGTATATGAAATGTTCGCCTCTTCAAAAGAAAAGAATCAGGATGCTAAGATTTATATGGCGACGACAAAAGCGAAACATATT
>CANTEO010000006.1 GCA_947652855.1 uncultured Roseburia sp.
AAATGAAAATATCCAACGCCGACACCTCCTTCCTGTTGCCAGGTTTCGGTGAGCAGCGCAAAAATTATAACATACTGTTTGATGTTATTCTATCTTTTTCTAAAAAGATTTGTAACTGGGAATGTGACAGAAACCAAATAGAAAAAACATCTACAGAAAGCAGGTGACGCAATGACGACGGACAAAAAAGAAAACGGAAGTCAGGCAGCTGGCCAAATGACGCCGTTAGAAAAAATCGAGCAAGCCGCCATTGAGGCAAACGACGAACGCGTGCTGCGCATCTTAGAAAACCTCAAAAAAAGAAACCCCAAAGCCCTCCATCAGCACACAGAAATCGAAAGCCTGCGGCGCTGGTGAGCAGAAAGGGAAGAGCTTGGCAACGGCTATATCACATAGCCGCTCCCAAGCTCTTCCTGCCATATAGCCAAATCCTCCAGCGTATACTTATCCAACACGCCCCGGATCGCCTGATCCAGCTCCTCCCAAATCCGTACCGTCACGCATTCCTCCCGCCGCGCGCAGTCGGCCCGCGCATCCTCCAGGCAGGCCACCGGGGCAAGGTTTCCCTCCACCTGGCGCAAAATCATCCCAACCGTATATTCAGACGTCTGCTTCGTCAGGCGGTACCCTCCCTTCGGCCCCCGGCTGCTCCTTACAAACCCGGCGCGGGCAAGCTGCACCGCAATCTGCTCCAAATACTTAATGGAAATGGACTGCCGCTTCGCCACATCCTTCAGGCGTACCGGCTCCGCGGCTCCATTCATCGCAATGTCAAGCATCAGCCGCAGCGCATAGCGTCCTTTCGTAGAAATCTTCATGCCTTACCATCTGCCTTCTTCTGGAACTTATCAGAAAAAACGACAAACCGCTCATGCGTCCCTTCGCCGACCTTGCCAGCCGCATCCTCCACTTCCACTGAAAACAACAGCCTCCTGCCGTCCACCTCGGTCAGCTCGGTCCTGCAAGTCACCTCCATGCCCACCGGAGTCGCGGAAAGATGGCTGATATTCAAATTTGTGCCGACTGTCGCGCAGCCTTCCTCCAACGCATCCGCAACGCTCTTCCACGCCGTCTCCTCCACAAGCTCAATCATGGCAGGCGTGGCAAACACCCGAAGCGTCCCGCTGTTCCGCGCCACAGCCGTATGCGCCTCACTCACCACAAGCTTCGCGCACCCTTTGATTCCCTTCTCTAACATCACTTCCTCCTGTCTTCTTACTCTGGATACATCAGGCTTTCATCCGACAACGCGCAAAGCGTCCCCTCATAAAACCTCTTTGCCAAGAACTTTGCCATAGGAAGGTTCATGTCCAGATAATTGCCGCAGTCCCTGGCCGCCGCGCCCGGGACGTCGCCCTCAAAATCCTTCATAAACGCAAACATTTCCTTCAGCAGATCCACAATGTCGCGCGACGCATAGTCCCCCGCAAGCAGCAGATAAAACCCCGTCCGGCACCCCATCGGCCCAAAATAAACGACCTTATCCCCAAACGTCTCATGATTGCGAAGGAACGTCGCACCCAGATGCTCTAACGTATGCATCTCCGCCGTATTCATGACCGGCTCAAAATTCGGCCGCGTCATGCGGATGTCAAACGTCGTCACCGTCTCCGCTCCAATCGGATCCTTACGCGACACATACACGCCCGGCTTCAACGTCAAATGATTGACTGTAAAACTCGCTATTTTCTTCATGCTAACCTCCCTGCCATTTCTGTCACCAACCGGACGGAGCGCGCAATCGCCTTCGCCTCAAACGTTGGGTAGTCCATCGTCGCGCTGTCGTCCGCCTTATCGGAAATTGCCCGCACAATCAAAAACGGGACGCCGTTCAAATGCGCCGCGTGCGCAATCGCCGCGCCCTCCATCTCCGCGCAGAACCCGTCAAACGTGCCGGTCAGCCACGTCTTCTTCTCCTTGCTTGAAATAAACTGATCCCCGGTGACGACGCGCCCTTCATGCACGCGGATGTCCGGGTTCACCTTCTCACAGCTTTCCCTCGCCGTCCTGCGCAGCGCCTCGTCCGCGACGAACACGCTGCTGTCCATGTCCGGGATTTTCCCCGGCGCATACCCAAGCGCGGCCACGTCCATGTCATGCTCCACCGCGTCCGTCGCAAGCACGACGTCCCCAATGTCAATCTCGGCCCGAAGCGAGCCGGCAATCCCGGTATTGATGACGCAGCTTACCGGAAAATTGTCAATCAACGCCTGCGTGCAGCACGCCGCGTTGACCTTCCCCACGCCCGCGCGGACAACAACCGCGTCCGCTCCGTTTAGCTTTCCGCTGTAAAAGTCCATAGACGCTTTTTTGAGAATCTTCACGTCCGTCATCTGTTCCTTTAATTTCGCCACTTCCGAATCCATGGCCCCAATGATTCCTAACATAGCCCTCCCTTTCTTTGAATGTCCTGCCTGCGCCCTCACTCTGCCTCCTGCTCTTTCACCAGAATCAGGGCAGGCTCCTGCTTCCTGTTCTTCAACACCAGGGAATCCTCCGTCTCCTCATACAGATACCTCGTGTTTCCCGCATGGTCGTACAGCGTGATTTCCCCACGCTCCGCATAATAACGCTCCCTCACCTGCATCGCGACGCTTCCGTCTTCCCTGAAAAAATATTGATAGCTGTCCCCGTCGTCCCCAATCTGATACGTCCCTTCAAAATATTCGCCAGACAAAAGGCCGTCCTCCCCGTCCAGCAGGAACAGCGCCATCGGATTGGCGTCCAGGCTGAATTCCTCTGTCGTATACGTCAGCACGATATGGCCGTCCACCTCTTTGAGCAGATATTCCGTAAAATTATAGTCCTCTGGAAGCTCCCTTGTGATGTCGTCCAGGCAAATCCTCACGACAGGCTCCCCCTCATCTGTCTCTCCAAGCTCATATATCCCATTCTGAACGATCGTAAGCGTGCTGTCCTCTGAAAAAGTAAACGTCATATTGTCCGCATTTTTCAATTGATATTCCCCGTCAAACATCACCTTGGACTCTTTCCATCCCTCCTTGCCGCAGCCGGACAAGAAAAACGCCGCGGCAAGAATGAACATAACCCTTCCCATATACGCACCTCGCCCATTCGCCGTCACACAGCGTTTCCATCAACGCGCCTAAAACGCGCCGTACGCCTTCATTATAACAAGTCCGCGGCGTGAAGGCTAGCCCCATTTCAAGAAATCGGGTCAAATTCCCCTCCCAAATTTCCGAAATTTTACAGAGCGTCCCGCAAGCGCGGCCCCGTCACCTTGGCTCCGCCTTCGCCCGGACCAAATACTGAAACGTGTCATACATAAACGGCTCCACATTGCCCGAAATCTCAAGCAGCCGCTGCATCAGCGCCTCCTGCTCGCCTGTCAGGCCAATCCCCGTCATGCGTACATTCTCCACAGAATAGCCCTCTCTTTGAAACATGAGCAAAATCTCATAATAGGTAAAAAAATGGATGTGCGTCCTGTCCAAAAGGCCCGCGTCCTCGTAGGCAAACCGCCCATGGAGCAATTGCTCCATCACAGAAATATGCATCAGGTTAGGGATGCTTGCGATCACCTCCCCGCCTTCCTTTAAAAGCTCCCGCTTGCAGAAACGTATCGTCTTCTGCGGGTCGTGCAGATGCTCCAATACGTCCCCAAAAATAATATAGTCAAACTTCCCCTGAAAAGAAGCGCATTCCTCCTCAATATTGCCTTGCTTCACGTCAGTCAAAAGCCCCGCAATGCCTGCGGCGGCAGAATTCAGCTCTACGCCATGGATGCTGCAGTTTGGATGCCGCCTCTGAATCTCCAAAAGCGTCGCCCCCAAATCGCAGCCCACCTCCAGCACCCGAAACTCCTCCTCCTTCTCTCTGCCGATCATGTCCGCCAAATTCCGGTTCGGGATCCGGTTGAAGTACGTCATGCCCCACGCCTTTCGGATCAGCGCATTGTCCTTCTCATAATCAAAGCCCAAGGCTGCCTCGCGCCCGGCGCACAGATCGTAAGCGTAGGCATTCTGGCAGACCGCCGGCCGAAAGCCTTTTTGCAGCATCCGCAACGTAAAGTCCGTCAGCACATTCTCCGCGTCAAGCAAATCCTCCCGAAAGCCCCCCGATGCCTGTAGGGCTTCCTTTGAGACGGCGAAGATCCCTGCGTCAATCCCGACCACCGGAAACCAGGCGCCCTTCTCTTCCTGCAATGGCACGTCGTTTTCCAAATCCAGCATATCCTCTATGCTCCCCATCCCAATCTGCTGATTTCCAGAGCCTCCATTCGACCTTGGCCCAACAAGCCCGACGCCTCCATGGCCCAACGCGTGCATCAGGCGCCCCAGGCAATGCTTGCCGGGCAGATACCGCACATCCAGAAAGACAATCACGTCATCCATCGGAAAATTTCCGACCGCAGCATTCCATAAAACGCCATAGCCCTTCACCTCATCAAACACAATAGAGTCGCAGCCCACAGACAAAAGCTCCCCCGTCCCATCGCTTGAGCCATTGTCCACAAACACCATCCGATGAATTCCCGGCACTTCGCCAAGCCACATAAGGCAAGCCTTCAACGTCTCCATTTGATTGTGCATTGTCAGAACTAGCGTAACCTGCTGCATCATCCTTTCCTCCTCCGTTTCCTGTAATCCATATTCTTTTAAAAATTTCCTCCGTTCCCCGTCGTAATCCGACCACTTCACATACCCGCTGTCATGAATGCACCAGGGACGCTCCATTTGCGGGACAACGACCCGATAGCCTTGCTTTCGGAACTCAAAGCATTGGGACACATCATAGAAATCCCATTTTTGAAAGACATCCTCGCGCCACCAAATGTCATGCTGCGTCGCAAGCAAAAGCCCGTCCGCCGCCTCCACTTCCTGATACGCTGTTTTGCCCCCCCCTTTCCAATTTCCCCAAACGTCACGGCGTTCATGCAGTCTACTGTGCTGCTGTAGATTTTCCCCACACGAGGGCCGTTCCACATTACGCCATCCGGGGACAGCTTTGGCGCGCCCACCATGCCGACCATCCCAATCCGGCTGTCTTGAAACAACTCCAGCAGAGAAAAGAGAAAGTCACGCTCCACAATCAAGACGTCCTGATGCAGATATACCTTATACTTCGCATCCGACGCCGTCATCGCCTCATTGTATCCGGCCGCCATGCCGTGCGCCTCCCGCACAGTCAGCGCCTCTACTGTATATCCGTCCGGCACATTCAGGCGATTGATATAGTACAGCGCCTCCCGCTGATGCCTCTCATGATTCACGCACATGATAAAACATATCTTTTTCTCATCCATACTGTCTTCGCACCCTTTCCGTCCGATCTCCCGGCCTGTCCACCTTCGCCAGATAAGCCGCGGCCTGCCTTCGATTGCCAATGCTCCCGCAAAATTCCGCCGCCAGGCACAAAGCCTCTTCCTCCCCAGGGCAAAGGCGGGTCAGCTCGTCCAGCAAATGGAACGTATGCCGGTACATCTGCCCCTCCAGGCACAGCCCCGCCAACAAAAGCAGCGCTTCTTTTTTGTCCGCCGCGGCAATCCTCACAACATACTTAATCAGATACGGCGACACACGGCCGCCCTTGATCAAGGAAAGCAGCTCCTGCTCTGCCTGCCTGTCTTTGGCGAAGGCAATCCTCCAAAGGAGGAATTTCAGCTCCGTCAGCTTGTCAATCAGCTCCTTATGGCTCCTCCCCAAATCCAAAACGGCAGGCTCCTCCCCCGCCGAACGCTCCTGCTCATAGATCTGCATCAACACACGCAGATACCCAATCGTTGTGTCCGCATCATGCCTAAACAAAAACCCCTCATCCAAAAACAATTCCCGCAGTTTTTGCCGTGACTTTGGCGAGGCGTCCATAAGCCACCCGTCAATTTGACGTATGATCTCCCGTCCCTTCTCCTGGGATTCCTCTCGCACATTCAATTCTAAGCAATCCGCCATATCCCTCTCCCCCTCCCAAGAAGCGACGCGCTTCTTCTATATTTATGCATATTATATGCGAAATCCGTGGAATAAGCAATCACTATGTAACAACATCTGGGAATCCCCTTAGGCATTGATTTCTGTGTCGGCCCTGGCTCTGCCCTTGTATTTTCCGTTCTGCCGTGTTACTATAAAAACAAGAAAAATATAGCAAAAGCTTCACAGGAGGTAAGTATGGATTTCTCAAAAGAATATGCACAAAAGCTTGTCACCGCAGACGAGGCGGTGAAGGCCATTAAATCCGGCGACTGGGTAGATTATGGCTGGTGCAACGGCACCGTGGACGCTTTAGACAAAGCCCTTGCGAAACGGACGGACGAGCTTGCGGACGTCAATCTGCGCGGCGGCATTCTCCTAAAGACGCCCGCTGTGTTTGAGCGGGAGGACGCAGGGGAGCATTTCACATGGAACTCCTGGCATATGTCCGGGATTGAGCGCAAGCTGATTGCCCGTGGATGCGCCTACTACGCGCCCATCCGCTATTCTGAGCTGCCGCGCTATTATTATGAGTCCGGCACGCCGGACGACGTGGCGATGTTCCAAGTTTCCCCGATGGATAAGCACGGCTTCTTCAGCTTCGGGCCGAACGCCTCCCACATGATGGCGGTATGCGAGACCTCGAAGAAGATCATCGTGGAAGTCAATGAAAATATGCCCCGCTGCCTCGGCGGGTTTGAAAACGCCATCCATATTTCAAAGGTGGACGCCATCGTAGAAGGCGAAAACCCGCCAATCGGTGAGTTAGGCGCGGGCGGCGCCCCGACAGACGTGGACACCGCCGTCGCCAAGCTGATTGTAGAGGAAATCCCAAACGGCGCGTGCTTACAGCTCGGCATCGGCGGCATGCCAAACACCGTCGGCTCCATGATCGCGCAGTCCGACTTAAAAGACCTTGGCGTGCACACGGAAATGTACGTGGACGCTTTTGTGGATATTGCGAAATCCGGAAAGATCAACGGATCCAAGAAGAACATCGACCGGTTCCGCCAGGCGTTCGCCTTCGGCTGCGGGACGAAAAAGATGTATGATTACATTGACGACAACCCGGAGCTTTTGAGCGCCCCGGTCAGCTACACCAACGACATCCGCTCCATTTCCGCCTTGGACAATTTCATCTCCATCAACAACGCCGTGGACTTGGATTTGTTCGGCCAGGTGAACGCGGAGTCCGCGGGCGTAAAGCAAATCAGCGGCGCGGGCGGGCAGCTTGACTTCGTGCTTGGGGCTTACCTCTCCAAGGGCGGCAAAAGCTTCATCTGCTGCTCCTCTACCTTCAAGACAAAGGACGGGCAGCTTAAGTCCCGCATCGTCCCCACGCTTGCCCCAGGCTCCATCGTGACCGACACCAGGGCAAACGTGCATTACATCGTGACGGAATACGGAAAAGTCAACCTAAAGGGCCTTTCCGCATGGCAGCGCGCGGAGGCGTTAATCTCCATCGCGCACCCGGATTTCAGGGATGAGCTGATTACAGAGGCAGAAAAATTAAAGATCTGGCGAAGGAGCAACAAATAGCCGTTTCCCGGATACGCATAAGGGGCTGACGCACAAATTTCCCGTGCGCAGCCTCTTTTTTTAACAGGTCAGGCAAAGCTGCCCTGTTTTTTGATTTTTTCTGAAACTTTTTCCACTCCTCACCCGTCTAACTATTAGAACCGAACAAAAGGAGGCGAAAATGTTGAATTTACTACCCCAAAAAAAGGCAAAGGTGATCGAACAGCTTTTGCTGGCAAATTACAGCCAATACTACCGTCTGGCGTACAGCTATGTGAAAAATGAGGACGACGCCGGCGACATTGTGCAGAATGCCGCCTACAAAGCCATCAAAAACAGCGGGAAGCTCAAGCAAGCGTCTTATGCGTCCACATGGCTGTACCGTATCGTGACAAACGAAATTTTCACCTTCTGCAGACAAAAGAAAACAGAACGACTGGACACTGCAGAGGAGCCATGCGCCGAAGACGCTTATGAAGACGTAGACTTAACAGTGGCGTTAGGGCGCCTTCCGGAAAACGACCGGATGATTGTGGAGCTGAAATATTTTGAAGGCATGAAATTAGAAGAGATCGCGTCGATTCTAGAAGAAAACACCAATACCATAAAAAGCCGCCTGTACCGAAGCCTGCGCAAGCTGCGGCTGAGTTTGGAAGAAGAATGGATGTACGTGGAAAACAAAGGCGCGCAAAAGGAGGTTGCCAATGGGTAAGAGAGAAGAAAGATGGAATGAGATGAAACAAGACTACAGAAACCGCGAAATGCCAAAGGAACAGCTTGACAAAATGAAATCTGCCATCGAAAGGGCCAAAAAAGAAAAGCGCCGCGCCCCCCGCGCGTTTGCCGCAGCAGCCGCGGCCGCGGCCATCGTCCTCGCCGTGCTGCCGAACGCCTCCGGCGATATTGCACACGCCATGCACCGCATCCCGATTTTGTCCAAATGGGTAGAGGTCGTCACCTTCCGTGATTATTTATATGAAAGCGAACGGAACATGGCCGACATCAAGGTGCCTGAAATCGCCCCGCAGATTCCAACCGAGGAGCTTGGCTCCACCGAGAGCGAACACGCAAAGGCGCAGGAAAACATCAAAAAATCAGCAGAAGAGATCAATACGGAAATCAAGGCCATCACCGATGGCATCATCGCAGAATTTAAGGAATTCGCATCCAACCAGGAGGGTTATCAGGACGTCATTGTAGATTCTGAGGTCATCGCCACGACGCAAAGCTACTTCACCTTAAAGCTTATCTGCTATCAGGGAGCAGGGAGCGGCGCAGAATGGCATTATTTTTACACCATCGACCTAGAGACCGGCAAGCGCCTGCAGCTTAAGGATTTATTTACAGAAGGCAGCGATTACATCACGCCCATCAGCGAAAGCATCAAGCAGCAGATGAAAGAGCAGATGAAAAAAGACGAGAATGTGTGCTATTGGTTGGACAATGCCGACATCCCGGAATGGAATTTTGAAGCGATCACGGACGAGACGCAGTTTTACTTAGATGAAAACGGAGATATTGTCATCAGCTTCAATGAAGGCGACGTAGCCCCGATGTATATGGGATGCGTGGAATTCACGGTTCCAAAAGATGCGCTTAGCGCAATCCGCAAATAAAAAACACAGAAACAGAAACGGAGAGGATGGCGGACGCCCCCTCTCCGATCTTGCTTTTCTAATTTTCCAAAGCCCCTTAAGAGGATTTTTTCTCTCCCTCTATAATGTCCATAATCCTCTGGATCTCCACGCCCTCTACAGGCGCCTCGCCATAATCGACGTGCTGGCCTTTGCCGTTCACGCCGCCCAAATTCCTCCGATCCTTGCCGCGGCCCTGCTCAATCGTAAAATAATGCACCTCGTCGTTATTCGGGTTTAACGTCACGTAAATCCGATAGCAAAGCTGAGCCGCCTCATTTACCGGAGGCAGGTCAATGCGCACCAAAAGCAAGTCCTCATTGATGTCGAGCGCCATGACAAAAAAGCTGCCGTCTTCGTAAGGATACAACTCCTGCTTATCGAACGCCCCCCTGAAAACCTCGCTGACGAGCGCCTCCCGCTCATCGCCAAGCCGCTTGACAAATTCCGCGCCTTCTTTAAAAACCCGCAAGGGCAAATCATGGAATTCCGCCTTCTGGCGCATCATGACCTGATACTGCTTGGGCGTCACCTTCACCTGCTTTGCCTCTCCCGCCTTCTTGATCCCCTCTAACATCGGCTTGCTGAATAACAGGTTGTCCGTAAACGGGTTCAGCGCCATCCCTTTCACGTCAAGCCGCTCATCCAGCGCCATATTGCAGCAGGCGGCAAACGGCAAATTCATCAGAAGGTCAAATTTCGGCTCCTTCGGTATCTGCCCCTGTGAAGAGTACACCGGAAAAAACTTCTCTCCCTTCTGGCTGTTTAAGATCGCCGGCATCGGCGCCGTCCCCTTGGGCAGCTGAATCTGCTGCCCCGGGTTTTCCTTCACCTTTTGCTTCACTTCATTGACCTCCGGCGTATCCGGCAGCATTGCGGGAATGATAAAGATGGTTTTCTTCATCTGATGCACCAGCGCGTCCAGGTTCTCCTTCGCGCGGTCTTCCTTATAAAACTGAATCATCTGCTCTGTTTTCTTTCTCTCGTTCTCCATGTCCGTCTCCATTTTCCTTCATTTATTGAATATTAACACTGTCCTTGCCTTTTTTCCATTATAAACGATCCCGCCTGAAATTTCTATAGCGAACTGCCTGAAAACCTGGAAATCACGGTTAAGGATTCCCTCTGAATTCCTGACAGTGATTTCCGCGCCCGCATAGCCCGCCGTCAATGGGCTTGGCTTACAGGCACAGGGCAATGAGCCGGACGGCGTATGCCGCAAGCCAGGCCACCGCGCACTGCCAGGCCGCCACGCCGACGGCCCATTTTACGCCAAGCTCCCGCTTAATAGAGGCGATTGCGGCGACGCAGGGCGTATAAAGCAGGCTAAACACTAAAAGGCTGGCCGCCGTCGCCTTGGAAAACGCCGCCGCCACGCCTCCCGCAAACAAAATCTCAAGCGTCGAGACAACGCTCTCCTTCGCCAGAAAGCCGCTGATTAAGGACGTGACAATCCTCCAGTCTCCAAGGCCAATCGGGGCAAACACAGGCGCAAGCCACCCTGCGGCCATTGCAAGGATGCTGTCCTTTGAGTCTTCCACCATATTTAAGTGCAGGTCAAAGCTCTGTAAAAACCAGACGCAGGCCGTGGCAATGAAAATCACGGTAAACGCCCTCTGCAAAAAATCCTTCGCCTTTTCCCAAAGGAGCCTGGCGACATTTTTCACCCCTGGCAGCCGATAGTTCGGCAGCTCCATCACAAACGGGACGGCCTCCCCGCGAAACAGCGTGTTTTTGAACAGGAAGGCCATAAGGACGCCGACCGCCATGCCCGTCACATAGAGGCCAACCATTACGGGCGCGCCATGCCCCTTAAAAAAAGCATTGACAAAAAACGCATAGATGGGCAGCTTTGCCGTGCAGCTCATAAAGGGCGTAAGCAGAATCGTCATCTTGCGGTCGCGCTCGCTTGGCAGCGTGCGCGTCGCCATCACCGCCGGGACGCTGCACCCAAAGCCAATCAAAAGCGGCACGATGCTCCGGCCGGACAGGCCAATCCGGCGCAAAAGCTTATCCATAAAAAACGCGACCCTGGCGATGTACCCGCTGTCCTCCATCAATGACAGAAAGAAAAACAGCGTGATGATGATCGGCAGAAAGGATAAGACAGAGCCTACCCCGGCAAAGATGCCGTCAATCACCAGATTATGGAGCCAGGCGTTCACATTCGCCGCCGCCATGGCCCGGCTGACGGCATCCGTCAACGCGTCAATGCCCGTCTCCAGCAAGCTCTGCAGCCACGCGCCAATGACGTTGAAGGTCAGGTAAAACACTGTCGCCATAATTCCCAGAAAGCACGGGAGGGCCGTATATTTCCCGGTCAGAATTTTGTCCATCCGCTCGCTTCGGATCCGCTCCCTGCTTCGCCTGGGCTTCACTACCGTCTTTTCGCAGACCTTCGCTATAAATCCAAACCGCATATCCGCAATCGCGGCGCTTCGGTCCAGCCCCCTCTCGCTCTCCATCTGCCCAATGATATGCAAAAGCGTCTCTTTTTCATTCTGCTCAAGCTCCAGCGCCGCAAGGATCAAAGGATCCCCTTCAATCAGCTTGCCCGCCGCAAAGCGCACCGGAATCTTCGCCCGCCTGGCATGATCCTCAATCAGATGGCAGATGGCGTGTATGCAGCGGTGGACGGCCCCGCCAAAGTCATTTTCGTCGCAAAAATCCTGACGTCCCGGCCGCTCCTGATACTGCGCGATATGTATGGCGTGCTTCACCAGCTCTTCCACGCCATGGTTTTTGGACGCCGAAATCGGGACGACCGGGACGCCAAGCATCGCCTCCATCCCATTGATGTCAATGGAGCCTCCGTTCCCGGCCATCTCATCCATCATGTTTAAGGCGACGACCATCGGCGTGTCCATCTCCAAAAGCTGCATGGTAAGGTAAAGGTTCCTCTCTATATTTGTCGCGTCCACAATATTGATGATGGCCTTTGGCCTGTCGTATAAGACAAAATTGCGCGACACGATTTCTTCATTCGTGTAAGGCGACATCGAATAAATGCCTGGCAGATCCGTCACCCGGGTATTCGGCCAGCCCCGCATCGGCCCATCCTTGCGGTCCACCGTCACGCCGGGAAAATTCCCGATATGCTGATTTGCGCCGGTCAGTTGGTTAAACAGCGTCGTCTTTCCGCAATTTTGATTGCCCACCAGCGCATACGTCAGCCTCTCTCCCGCAGGCAAGGGGCGCTCATTAGCCTTGACATGGTATTTCCCATCCTCCCCCAGTCCAGGATGCTTCGATTTATTGATGTCCCTCGCGCCCTCGTGTTTCCGTCTCCGCTGCGTGATAGGGGCGACTTCAATCTGACCGGCATCCGACAGACGCAGCGTCAATTCATATCCATGAATCTCAAGCTCCATCGGATCCCCAAGCGGGGCAAGCTTCACTGCCGTCACTTCCGCCCCCGGAATGACGCCCATGTCCAAAAAATGCTGCCTTAAGGCCCCTTCCCCTCCCACGCTCTTTACGACCGCGCTTTTTCCAATTTCAAGTTCCCTAAGTGTCATAGGCCCCTTCCTTTCTGAAGCAATTTCTTTTCTGCAAAACCCATTTGCGCACGCTCTGACACCTGAATTTCTATCTTACTTTACTATACTTTTCATTTTGTTTCAAGATTCCTGTCTTTTGAAAATGACGCGCGGCGCCACAAAACGCCCAAAAGCATAAATTCCTTACGATTCCATACACTATGCCAGAAAGGAGGGAAATCGTATGATAGACAAAGAAAACACAGGAATTTCATTTGCGGCGAACACACTGGACGACATCCCAACGCCTTCCAAAAATGCAAAAAATATTACTGGACTGGTAAAAAAAGGCGGCAAAATTGTCGGCTATCAGCTCTCCGACAACCGGATTGTCGATAAAGAAGAAGGCGTCGCGCTCGCAAAGGCCGGCGAAATCGCAGGCGTAGGCATTGCGCACCGAAAAGACACCGAATACCTGAAATCCATCCCGGACGGCACAGACGACAACAATTTAAGCCATCTGCCGACGGTAAAGGCATAGCGCTTCGCGTCCGCTACTGCAAAAGGGGAGATCGCATTCCGATCTCCCCTTACTGAAGCTTGACTGCCTTTCTTTTTTCCGCGGCGTTAGCCGATCACTCCCCGATCCATGCATTCCGCCAATTCCTTCGCAAAATAGGTCAGATAGAAATCCGTCCCCGCCCGATACGCGCAGACAGCCATCTCACACATCACCGTTTCCTCATCCAGGCCGCACGCGCGCGCAGCGGCCTTCACCATCGCGTATTCCCCGCTGACGCTGTATGCGGCGACAGGGACGTTTACGCCGCTCTTAATCCGCCAAATCAAATCGCCATAGGCCATGGCCGGCTTTACCATTACAATGTCCGCCCCTTCCTCGATATCCAAAAGCGCCTCTTTTTGCGCCTCCCGCGCATTGTGAAAGTCCATCTGATACGTTTTTCTGTCGCCGAATGCCGGCGCGCTGCCCGCCGCATCCCGAAACGGCCCATAAAAAGAGGACGCGAATTTCGCGGAGTACGCCATAATCGGCGTCTGTTCAAAGCCTGCCGCATCCAAAGCTCCCCGAATCGCGGCCACCCTGCCGTCCATCATGTCTGAAGGCGCCACCATGTCCGCCCCCGCCCTCGCCTGAGAAACCGCAATATCCGCCAAATAAGAAAGCGTCGCGTCATTGTCCACATCCTGCCCGCGCAGGATCCCGCAATGCCCATGGGACGTATATTCGCACATACACACGTCCCCGATCAGGTAAAGGCCCGGAAACTCCTTTTTGGCCTTCCTAAACGCGCGCTGCACAATTCCGTCTTCCGCATACGCCTCGCTGCCGCGCTCGTCCTTTTGGGCCGGGATCCCAAAAAACATTGCCGCAGGGACGCCCGCTTTTGAAAGCTCCTCCAATTTCTCCCCCATCCGGTCTATGCTCCAGCGGAACTGTCCCGGCATGGACGCAATCTCTTCCTTGACATTATCTCCCTCCGTCACAAACATCGGGTAAATCAGGGAGGATTTGCTTACTCTCGTCTCCCGTGCCATCTTCCGTAAAACGCTGCCTGTCCTAAGGCGCCTTGGCCTGATTTTCATTTCCATGTCTGCCTCCTCTTATTTTTGCCGCCTATCGCCTGATATGGCAAAAAGCAAGGCGGGATCCCCCGCCCTGCAATGCCTTTCCGCTTATTTTGTAATCTTCGCCTTCTTGCCGAAGCCCTTCTTTTTCAAAAACTTCTTATACGCCGCCAGCTTCTTCTTCGGCACCTTGACCTTCGCCGTCTTTTTGACGCCGGAAAACGCCTTCGCGCCCACAGACTTCGCCGTCAGCTTCGTCGTTTTGATTATGATATTCCCTAACTTCGGGCAGCCTTTAAACGCCTGGCTGCCAATGGAAGCCACATTGGCCTCAATCGTCACCCTGCCAAGCTTCTTGCAGCCAGAGAACGCCTTCGCCTCAATCGCCGTCACCTGGAACGTATAGCCCATGATGGACACCGTCTTAGGAATCACCAAAGACGTTATCGTTCCCTTTTTCACTTTACCCGACTCATGCACGCCCACTGCGGAAACCGTCCCGCCGCTGGCGGCCGATTTTGTCACCTTATAGGAAATCTGGCCTGACGGATAAACCTTATTCTGCGCCGGAAGCTGACTGACCGATCCGCCGCCTGTAGGCGGCTTCACGCCCGGCTTAGACGCGGCGTCCACAATACTGTTCACTTTATAGCCATAGTCAATGCCATTCCCGTCATACGCAAGGAAAATCGCCGAATTGCCGGACAGCGTCATGACATTTCCATATTCGCCGCCCAAAGGATGTCCCTGTCCGCCCGCGTCAATGACGAGCGTTTCCCCTGACTTCGGATCCAGCGTAACCACAATGCTCTGCGCCCCGGCCAGACGGTATGCCTGCATATCCACGCGCTTGTCAAATGGATGCGCCGTCTGCGGCAATGCCGACGTGGAATAGGTCACTTTTGGAAGGACGTTTAACGTAAAGTCCTGCTCCTGCACCAAAACGCCGTCTCTGTAAACCTCACAGGAATAGGATACCGGGACATAGCCCAAAACGGAGCCGCTCATCTTAATCACAGGGGCCTTCCCCGCATAGCTTGCCGTTGTGCAGCCCGTTTTCTTCTGCGAGCCCGTCACCGCATCCGCTTCATACCAAACATAGGTGTACTTGGCGTCCGTCACTCTGTTGCGCATATCAGAGGAGAGCGTAAAGCCCTGATTCTGCTCCGCAAAAGCTCTGCTCTGAGAAGCTCCATATAATGTGTCTACCGTATAAAAATAAGAATACCTCTCTCCTGAAGTAAAGACCGTGCATCGGTAGCTGCCCATCGTGCCTTTGGTGATCGAAGGAATCCGGTAAGACGCTTTTGTCGCGCCGCTGATGTCCACATACGCAAGATCCGTCACATCCCATTTTGACCACTGATACTGAATGCCCTCATTCGCCTCCGCCTTCACATACATCGTCACAGAGCCGTCTGCCGACGCAATCGGCCTCGCCGTGCTTGGCTCAATGACAAGCCCCGTATTGATGTACACCTGATAATTCAGGCGCTTCTCGGATCCGTTCGCATCTGTGACGACGCATACATAGTAGCCCAAGTCATCCATCGTGACGGCAGAGATCATCAGCTCGTTTTTCGTCGCGCCGTAAATAACGTTCCCCGCCCCCAGCTCTTCATACAAATCATCCACTTTATGCCACTGATAGAAGATCTCATAATCTCCCTCAACCGCCGCGTTCGCCTTCATAGCCACCGTCTTGCCAATGGACGTCTGATAGCCGATCAGGTCGTCTTCCTCACGAGAGCCGGAATCCACGGACAGGCCCGACTTTACCGTCAGCGTAAACGCTGCCCTTGCCATATTTCCTTCCGTGTCCCTAATTTCACAGAAATAGCTTCCTGCATGGGCCGGCAGAGCCTTCGGAATCGTATAGGTCGGCTCATCCGCCCCGCCAATCGCCACGGCTCCCTTATCCTCTGTATACTGATGCCACTGATAAGACAGCGCAAGGCCCCCGTCGGATTTTGCGCTTACCTGGAACGCCGCCGCTTTCCCGGCAGGCACAGACACCTCTGACACATAGTCCTCCAGGATGATGTCCTTTTCTTCAGGATTCTGCCACAAAACCCGAACGGTGTATCTGCCAATATAGCAGTCTCCATCTGAAATCTCGCAATAATATAAGCCAAACTGGTTTTCCCCAATCTCACCTATTGCATAAGACGGATCCGTGGCTCCATAAATAATCCCATAATTCTCAAAATGCCACTGATAAGACAGCTTCTGATTGGACGGGTTATTCACCTTCGCAGTCAGCTTCACGTCTTCCCCAACCGCGCAAGCCACGGACTCACCGCTTAAGATCTCAACATCGGAATAGAAAAGCGTCTGAAACGATATCCTCTTAGGCCGGTTGCGCTTCGAATAGGTCACCTCACAGTACACCACGCCAAAATCTTCGGCGGATATGCTGTCTATCGTATAAGCAGCCTGCGTAGCCCCTTCAATGGGCGTCCCGTCTTCTTTATGCCACTGATAGCTTACGTCTTCCGGCAAAATCTCAGCGCTGTCCGTCTTATAGCGCACGCCGTAAGAGGCGCTGTCGCCAACTTTTTTATATAAGACGCCCGGCGTCGTGCGCTCCAAAAGCAGATTCTTCGTCACGTCTTCCACATAGAAATAAAATACGCGTTCCCTGCGGATCCCGTTTGACTGATACCTCGCCACGCACTTATACGCCCGGAACTCCTCTTCCTCTGAAAGCCGGAAGGAATACTTTGCCGCTTCCTCTCCTATAATCTGCCAGTTCTCATCAGCAACCTCGTCCCAATCCCCAATCGCCGTATAGTCAATGGATTGATCCGTGCAGTACCAATCGTAAGAAACCTCCATGCTCTCCGGGATGTCCGCCTTGACCTCCATCGTCACGTCGTCGCCCAAAGATTTGTTAAAATAGGACGTGGCCGGCGTATAAAAATACGGCTCCGTCAAATCTTCTGACAGCGTAAAGAAAACGAAAATCTCCCGGCCGGATAGATCCGACGCCTTCACCCTGTAATTGCCGTAATCCTTCTTTGCAAGCTTGCCAATCGTATATTTTTTCCCATTCGCATTTTGAACCGCTTCATATTGCCCGGCATCGTCATTCCATTTTTCCCAATGATACGCAATCTCATATAACGACTCATTTTTATTCCCGGCAATCACTTCCAGAGTGGCTGACCCGCCCTCTGCCGCCGTGACATTCGAGCTCTTCGCATATGCGGACAAACCGGAATCATAGGCCAGGCAGACGGCATACGTAAAGCTCTCCACAGGATCCGCCGCCGTAGCCTGCGAGCCGCCCGCCGTCACGTCCACAAGATATGTGCCGCGCACGTCATAAAGCGTCCCCGCCGAATTCTTTCCGGTCAGCTCATAGGCAGAGTCGCCTTCCTTCGCCTGCAAAGCCTCAAAATAAGCAACCGTCTTTTTCGTGTACCCGCCCGCGGCAAAGTCCCAGGAATTATAATCCACCGTCTCAAGCGGCTCCCGTCCTGACTCCGCCGGAGGCACGGCCCCGGTCTCTTCCGGCACGTATTCTAAATTTCCGTCCGCGTCATGCACATAGCCGCCGTCCGCATCCTTTTTCGCGACATACGCAATCTCACGCACCCGATACCACTTTTTCGTTATGGAATATGCCGGGTCATTGACCTGTGAACGGACATAAAGCGTCAGGCTCTCCCCGCGCTCGATATCATGCGTCACGGCATCCTGATACGTCTCCCCTTCCTCCAGCGCATACAAGTTCGTGTCAATTACGTAAGGGTCTTCCTCCAGGCGGCTTAAGCAGAAATAATACTGAGAAGCCCCCATCTCCTCTGCGCCCTTTCGCACCTGAACAGTCAGCCTGTGCGTATAGCGTTCTTCCATCGCTTCATCATAAACCGCGACAAAATCTTCCTCTGTCGTCTTGTCAATGCGGTAGGAGGCCGAAGCCGCCCCTTGAATTGGGGTAAACACAATTTCCTTCTCGCCTGACTCACTTTCCTGGCCCTTCGCTTTCTCCCACAGATAAGAAAGCGTATAGCCCTCGTCAACAGCCACCTTCACGCCAAGCTCCGCCGGGTCAGACAGGCGCACGCTCTGGCTCTCGCCAATGATTTTCTTCAAGCGGTAGCCTGTCGATTCCTTCGGCGTAAGCACGCAGCTCATCTCGCCAATCACTGCATTCGGGAATGCCTCTTTTAACTTTTCCGCAGAAAACACGCATTTGTAAGAGTTGTCAAAATCATTAATTTTTACATAGACGCTCCTGCCGTTTTCCCCGTCCAGGCGCGTTTCCTTTCCATCCTTGCCAACCGTGCGCCACTCATATGTAATCTTCCCAATGTCACCTTCATAATATGAATTTGGCCTTGCCGTCAGCTCTTTCGTTTCCCCTTTCCTCGCCATAAAATCATAAGAGCTTGCATAAATCGGCGTGAATGAAACGTCGTACCTGACGTTTTTTGCCGCAATTTCCGCCTCATTGCAGAAGAACGCAACAGCCAGCTCATAATAAGCCACCTGCTTTACGTCAGATTCCACGATCTCCCCGTTCTCATCCCGCTCGCCGAAATCAGAAAACAAAGGCAGGTCTCGGCCGGGCAGATAATTCGTCTCCTCCTCCGTGAGGACCGCGCCCTCTCCGCCGTCTGCGGCATATGCCTTCCATATATACTTGATTGACGTATGGCCTGTGTATTTCCCACTGACATTCGGGCTTACCCACTGGCTGCCCTCCAGGCTTGGATACGTAAGCTTCTGGTCTGAAAGCGTCTCCACGCCGTTAAAATAATCGTTCAAAAGCTCCGGATTTTTCTCAATGTCCTCTTTCGTCACGCCCCCAATATAGGAAAGCTCAAACTCTTTCTCCATCGTCCCAAGGATTTTCGCCCCATATTTAAAATCCACATGAAGCTGATAAGACGCGACCTCCTTCTCATCCAGCATATACGCTAAATAAAGCTGATAGCTGCCTAAATAGGAGGCGCTCGTTACGTTCCTGACCGGCTCCTCGCGCTCTGTGCCGTCTGCGTACACGCAGGAAAGCGTATAGTCCATGCACGCGTCCTCCCAATCCTCATTGACGCGTACGAAAAAATAGGACGGGCTTGCAGTTGCGTCCTTATCCATAAACTTGATCGTTTCTTTGTCCGGCGTGAAATCAGAAAATGTAAAGCAATCCTCCAATTTCACCTTATCCGGATCCACCCCGGTATAGTTGATCCGATAGGTTTTGTCCATGGAGCGGATCACCTGCGCCCCATATTTAAAATCAATATGCAGCTGATAGCTGCTTACGGCCTTGCCATTCTTAAGATACGACAGGCCAACGTCACTGGAGTCAAAATAACTGACGTCTTCCGCCGTCTCCACTTCCTCGGAAGATCCATCCGAATATAGGGCAGTCAGTGAATAATCCATCCTGGAGCCGTACTCTTCATAACTAATGTCAAAATATTCCGGCTCCCTTTCCATCGTCAAGCTAGAAAGATCCACCGTCTCATCCTCTTCTGTAAAGCCCTCCACATAAAAATAATCCGAAAAGTCCGCGCTGCCAGACTCAATCTGATCCCAGGTCACGCCCGTGTAAGCATACGCCATCTCATATTGCAGCGCGATATCCGTCCCTTCCGGAACAGGCTCATAGCCGACCTCCGACAAGGCAGCCGTACAGCGGTATTTCGTCATTCTATTTTCATTTGTTATGCTCTCTCCCACATACAAATAGCTGTCCGTCTCGCCCTCCAGCTCTTCATACGCCCCGTCATCGACGGCTTTGCTCCACTGATAGGTAAAGCTTAACTCACTTTTATCTATCACGCCGCCATCTTCCATGCCCATCAGCGCATTCAGCGCATCCGAATCAACGTAATAAAAATCCGAATCTGTGGGCATGGACAGGGAAGACACATAGGCTGACGCTCCCGAAAATTCCGTCGTCTGCACAAGCGCCCCTGTTTCATCCACTTCATAATTTGTCCCATAGCCTTCATTGTACTGGGCAGCATAATCTGCGTCCCACATCACTGCCGCAGGCTCCGCCGCCTGTCCGTTCCCGGCTTCCGCTCCCTGCCCCGCCTTCGCCGTTACGCCCTGCTGCATCCACGCCGACGTGACCGAAAGCGAAAAGGCCATCACAAAAGCCAACGCCCGTTTCATTCCTTTCATCCTTCGTTCTCCTTTTCTATCTTTTTTCTGACGCGGCCTGCCTCCCGCGCCAACTCACAATATGAAACTATATCCCTAATTTATTGAGTTGTCAAGCTTTTTATTCATCATTTTTTTATCACTTGCCAAGCGCGCACGCAACAGACGCAAGGACGCGTATCCTCCGCACGCTGCGGCCTGGCAGCCGCAAGAGCCGGCAAGCGGAACGATCCAGAAAAAACGCCCGTTTGCAAACAGGCGTTTTTACACAAAAAATTCTTTTGACTTATGAATGACGTTACCCAATCTGGCAGGGACAATTTTCACGAAAAACCTCAAGCATTTCTTCTACCCGCTTCACATATGTATGCAGGGCGCAAACTTTTTTATGCCCATTCTCCGCGATCTGCCTGCGCTCCTGCTCATGCCGCAGATAATACCCGCAAAGCTCCACCAGCTCCTCCACGCTTTCAAAGCAGACGAGATCTTCTTTATTTTTAAAATAGCACGGAATCTCCGCCTGAAAATTCGTCATCAAAAAGCCACCGCAGCCAAGCACGTCCCAAATACGTAAGGGCAGGCCGCTTTTGATGTTCGGGATCGTGAAATTCAGGTTGATTTTCGTCGCGGCGAACACCTTTGGCATTTCGCTCCAATAATCCAAGCTGCCGCCATAGCGCACGCGGATCAGCTCCCTTGCGTCACTGTTGCTGTACAGGGTGACGGGATAGCGCTTGGAAAGCTCAATCAAAGACCTCATGCGCTGCTGCTGCGCCACCTTAAACCCTAAGACCGTCGTAGAAAAAATCAAGCCCAGATCCGAAAATGAGCCGCGGGATTTTTCCAGCTTAAACTGGCCCTGCAGCTCCTCCAGGACATTCACGGAAAGCATTTCCTCTAAAATATTGCCCCCGCTGATACACTGCTGCGCCCAGACCGCCGCGTCAAAATACCCCTGTAAGTAGCCAGACAGCTCCGGGCGCATTTTGTCATAGCTGTTGCGTTCATACAGGCTCCCCACAAACGCAATGTCGTTCTCATATGCCGCCAAATCCTCACAATGCCCCAACAGGTATGCAATGCGGCCTGTGTTGACGGCCAAAGGCAGATGCCAGATCTGCTTTACGCCCATCCCCTTAAATTCCAGATAATTCGTCTTATCAAACGTAAAAAAATAATTATAGGGCGAAAATACATTCTCATGGTACATACTAATCAGGGGGCTGTCGCAGGTCCACACCAAATACGGCACCCCCATCCTGTCACAAACCGCCGTAATCAGGGCAAAATAGTTCATTGTAAACACAATGTCGCAGCCCTCCTTTTGAATCATGCCGCAAAGCTCCTGCTCAAACGCGCGGTCTTCATCATAGCAGTCCAAATGCCGCTCCACTATCACATATTCATGCCCAAGCGCCGAAAACGCCTCGCACACATCGGCATAATTATATGCTTTCCATTTGTAGATTAAAATCCGCATCCAACGCCTCCTTCAACGGCTCTTTTGCCTTTTCTTCACGTTATCATACCACAGATGCCGATTTTTTGCCATTGCGCTTCTCAAAACCTAAAATACCGCGCCGCATTGTAATAGGAGATATTTTTAACCATCTCCCCAAGCGCCTCCTCCTCTGCCGGATATTCCCCGCTTTCCACCCATTCGCCGATCAGGCCGCACAGGATCCTCCGAAAATATTCATGCCTGGCATACGACAAAAAGCTCCTGGAATCCGTCAGCATCCCGATAAAATTCCCCAAAAGCCCCAGGTTTGCAAGCGACGTCATCTGCGCCCGCATCCCCTCTTTATGGTCATTAAACCACCATGCGCTGCCTTGCTGAATCTTTCCAATCGCCGAGGAATCCTGAAAGCAGCCCAACAGCGTGCCAACCGCCGCGTTATCGTTGGGATTTAACGAATACAGAATTGTCTTTGGCAGCTGCCCCGTCTTTTCAAGCGCATTCAAAAACTCCGCCAGCTCCGAAATCGGCGCCGCGTCGCCAATGCAGTCGAACCCGGAATCCGGGCCAAGCTTTATAAACGCCGCCGTATTATTGTCGCGCCTGCATCCAAAATGAAGCTGCATCACCCAGTCCCTGGCATGGCATTCCCTTCCCATTTCCAGCAAAAACGCCGTCTGAAACGTGAGAGCCTCCTCCCCGCTTAAGTCGCCTCCGGAAAGGCGTTTTTGGAAAATGCCCTCCGCCTCCCCCTTCCTGGCCGGGCGGTGCATCACAAAGCCAAGCCCATGATCCGCGATCCGGCAGCCCAACGCAGCAAACGCGTCCATCCGTATGTGCAGCGAAAACAGGAGCGTCTGAAAGGAATCAATCGCAACGCCGCTCGCTTCACTAAGCAGCGCAAGATAGTCCAGATAATCCTCCCTTCCAATCTGCATCGCCCGATCGGGCCGCCACGTCGGGCGCACTTTTATGTCAAATCCCACATCCTCCGCTATTTTTTTATGCCAAGTTAAGCTGTCCGCAGGGTCATCCGTCGTGCAAAGAAGCTCCACGCCCGCCTTGCGCAGCAACCCCCTTGCCGATAGCTGCCCATGCCGCAGCTTACGGCTGCAAAATTCCCATGCCTCGCCCGCCGTTTTGCCGTTTAGGACGCCATGATAGCCAAAAAAACGCGCAAGCTCCATATGGCTCCAGTGGTACAGGGGGTTCCCAATCGCTTTCTCGAGCGTCTGTGCCCATTTCTGAAATTTTTCCCAGTCAGAGGCGTCCCCTGTGATAAAACGCTCCTCTATTCCGTTTGCGCGCATCTGCCGCCATTTATAATGGTCCCCTTCCAGCCACAGCTGCGTCAGATTGTCAAATTTCCTGTCCTGCGCTATCTCCTGCGGGCTTAAATGGCAATGATAATCCAAAATCGGCATATTTTTTGCGTACCCGTAAAACAGCTTTTTTGCATATTCCGTCGAAAGCATAAAATCCTCATCCAAAAATTTCTTCATTGCATTGGCCTCCAAACTGTATTCTTTGGACTGACGCAATGACCGCTTGACGCCCAGGCTCATCGCTCTGGCTCAAATCGACGCAAGCAACCCGTCGGGCTGGTCAGGCCGTCAGCGCAATCATAGTATAACCCATGCGATTGGATGGTATGCCCCTCAAATAAAAAGCCTGCTATCTAACTTAAGCTTAGACAGCAGACTTCATTCATACAGCTTCTTTCAAAAATTACAGATGTTCTCTGATCCTAGTATATCATCCGCCAAAGGAAATCTCAAGCCTACAGATCCTGCAGCGACCCAAACGTATACCCCATCTCTTCCCATTTCGTCAAAAGCTCATCCATAATCGCCCCGTTCGTCTCCGACGTGGCGTGCAGCAAGACGATCGCGCCCGGATGAATCCGCGGAAGGAGCTTGCCATATGCCTCCTCCGCGGACGGCTGATTGTCCTGATACCAATCCACGTATGCGAGGCTCCAGAAAAATGTGCGGTAGCCGAGCTGCTTCGCCATCGCAAGATTCTCCATATTGAATTTCCCCTGTGGGGGACGGTAGAGCTTCACCATCTCCTGTCCGGTAATCTCCTTGTACAGATTCGCCACGTCGTCCATTTCTTTCTGAAACGCGGAAAGGTCGCTGATGCTTGACATATCCGGGTGATGGTACGTATGGTTCCCTACCAAATGCCCTTCCTCATTCATGCGCTTTACGATTTCCGGAGCCGTCTCCAAAAAATTCCCCACCACAAAAAACGCCCCCTGCGCATTGTGTTTGTTCAGGGCGTCCAGAATTTTCTCCGTGTTCCCGTTCTCATACCCGCAGTCAAACGTCAGGTAAATCACATTCTTTGACGTATCCCCAACGTAATAGGCGTCCTGCTCCTTTAATTCGTCCGCGCTGACATTTCCAGCGGGCGTCGTCCCCTCCTCGCCAAAGCCTAAGCCCCAGTTATCCGTTGCATTTTGAATGGAATGGGAGCCGCTAAAAACATCCACGATTTTAGCCGCCCCCATGCCCGCCCCATACATAAAAAGAAACAGCAAAACCAAAAGCAGTGATTTCTTCAGTTTCATATCCACACCTTATGATGCTCTGTTACTCTATTGTATGAGATGGTTTCCAATTCATTCTATTTATTTTTGCGCATGGCCGCGCCGGATCTTATTCCTTCCCGTTCCAGCAATAGGTGCAGAGCCTGCACTTTTCAATCCCGACCGCGTCCATCATGTCGTCCAGGCGGTTAAAGCGCAGGGACGTAAAGTTCAGCTCCTTACGGATTTCCTCTACCATCCGCTCATATTCCTCCGTCTCCGGATCGGCATACTTCTTTAACGCCTCATCCGTGACCTCGCCCTTTTCCAAACGGGCAATCACCCTCCGGGTGATGAGATCCATTTCTGAAGAAGAGCGTGAGAAGTTCAAGTATTTGCAGCTATACAGCAACGGCGGGCAGGAGGGGCGGATATGCACCTCCTTCGCCCCGCTCTGATAGAGAAATTCCGTTGTCTCGCGAAGCTGCGTCCCACGCACGATGGAATCGTCAATGAGCAGCAGGCTCTTATCCCTAATCAGCTCTTCCACCGCCAGCATTTTCATTTTGGCGATCAAATTCCTCTGGCTCTGCACCGTAGGCATAAACGAGCGCGGCCAGGTCGGCGTATATTTGATAAACGGCCTGGAAAACGGAATCCCAGACTCATTCGCATAGCCAATCGCGTGCGCCGTCCCGGAATCCGGCACGCCGGCCACAATGTCAGGACGCACCGTATCCCGCTTTGCCATCCTCCTGCCGCACTCGTACCGCATCTGCTCTACGCTCACGCCCTCATACGAGCTGGCCGGATAGCCATAATACACCCAGAGGAACGTGCAAATCTTCATGTCCTTCCTTGGATCTGCAAGCGTCACGCAGTCCTTCTCCGTCACGACTGCGATTTCCCCCGGCCCCAATTCCTTATAGTCTCGATAGCCTAAATTGCGATATGCGAAATTTTCAAAAGAGACGCAAAACGCGCCTTCTTTTTTCCCGATGACGACGGGCGTGCGGCCATGCTTGTCCCGCGCGGCATAAATCCCCTGAGAATTCATCAGCAAAATGGACAGGCAGCCGTCCACCATGTCAAGCGCATACAAAATCCCCTCAATTAAATTCTCCTTCTGATTAATCAGCGCCGCCGCCAGCTCCGTCGCGTTGATCTCCCCGCCGCTCATCTCCAGAAAATGAGAATTTCCATTTTCAAACAGCATCTGGGTCAATTCCTTCAAATTATTTATCTTGCTAATGGCCGTGATGGCATATGTCCCGTGATGGGAGCGCACTAAAAGCGGCTGCGGCTCATAATCCGAAATGCAGCCAATGCCAATCCTGCCCTTCATTTTCTGTAAGTCTTTGTCAAATTTCGTGCGGAATGGAGCATTCTCAATATTGTGAATGGCACGGTCAAATCCATCCTCCCCATAAACTACCATCCCTGCCCGCCTTGTCCCAAGATGAGAATGATAGTCAATGCCAAAAAACAAGTCAAATACACAGTCCTCTCCTGATGCAGCTCCAAAAAAACCTCCCATAATCCTTGCTCCTTTCCTGTCAAGCCTCTCAACAAAACGAACCATCAAAAAAATGCCACCTCTATCATAATCGTTCCCCGCCAAATTGTAAACCCATTTCTTTCTAAGCCTCCATCCGTAAAATCCAAAATAAGCCGCAAAACTTCTTGAAAATAAAATAAGCTTGTGTTATAATAAATTTCGGCCAAGGCAGAAAGCTTTGGCTAAATGGGCAGATTCCCGAGTGGCCAAAGGGGACAGACTGTAAATCTGCTGCATCTTGCTTCGGTGGTTCGAATCCACCTCTGCCCATTCTCTTTTAAACGCTGAATCCGAAAGGATTCAGTTTTTTTATTTCAATATACAGGAAAAAGGCCCCAACGGCAAATCCCATTGGAGCCTTTTCCTAAATGCTTTCCTACTCTTCCCATCTCTGCCCTGTCTTTTATTTTTCAACAGGCCAGACTTCATGCATCCCCAAAAAGGCAGGCGCCCCATCACTTTCACAGGAAGCCTTCACGCATTTTTTACAGGCTTTTCCCCACGTATTCTAAAATCACCGCGGACTGCTCCTGCATCGTGATGGAAAGGATCCCGTTCTCCACCGCGAAATAACAGGGCATGATGGAATACCCCATTTTCGTCGTCACTATCAGCTGACGCATCAGGCCCTCCTTTGGGATCCCTATGCGAAACAGCTTATATTCCTTGCTCCTTGGCCGATCGTCATTGTTCACAATCACCACAAACTGCTGCTTTCTGTTAAACCTTGCAAAGCACAGCAGCTGATCCTCACTTTCCAGGAACTGAAACGACCCGGTGCGAAACGCCTCATGCCTTTTATGCAGGCCAATCAGCTCCCGGTGCAGGTCAATCAGCTCCCGGTTCTCATGCCCCCACGGGTACGTCCTTCTATTATCCGGATCCGTAAACCCGCACAGGCCCGCCTCATCGCCATAGTAGAGCGTCGGGGCCCCTGGCCAGGTCATCTGCACCAGCGCCGCCTCGCGCATGACGGCAAGATCTACATTCTCTCCCGCAGCCGCGCCGCCCAAGCACTCTACCCTGCCCACCCTGTGGTTCGTCCTCGTCAAGAACCTGGAATGGTCATGGTTGGAAAGCTGGTTCATGGAACAAAGCAGCGAGGGGGTCATAAAGCTTGTCATATAATGGCGCATCGCCCCCTCGAACTCATAGATCTTTCCTATGCGCTCTGGATGGTATTCATCGCTGTGCTTTTCCATGCCCGTCAAAAACCAGGTCAACGGCTCCATAAACGCCGCATAGTTCATAATCGTGTCCCACTGGTCGCCTGCCAGCCAGTCCTTTGGATCCCCATAATGCTCAGCCAAAATCAACGCGTTTGGGTTCGCCTCTTTCACGGCCTCGCGAAAATCCCTCCAAAACTGATGATTAAACTCCTTGCTGTGGCCCAAATCCTCCGCCACGTCCAGCCGCCAGCCATCGACGCAATACGGCTCCGAGACCCATTTCCTGCCGATGCGCAAGATATCCTCATATAACGCCTTAGAGCCCTCGTAATTTAGCTTAGGCAGCGTGTCATGCCCCCACCAGCCTTCGTAATTCCGGTTATAAGGCCATGCGCGGTCCTCCTGATCCTTAAATCCAAAATAATCGCGGTATGAGCTGTCCTTGGACACATACGCCCCCGGCGCAAACCCGTCCCTTCCCTCATAGATGCCTTCCCGATCCAGCCAGCGGTTAAATGAGCCGCAGTGGTTGAACACGCCGTCCAAAATCACTTTTATGCCCCGACGGTGCGCCTCCTTCACAAACTCCACAAAAAACGCGTCGCTCGCCTCCAGGTTCTTCTGGCTTGTCACGCGGCAGCGGTAACGCGTCGCCTTCCGGTTATCCTGCTCGCCCCCGGTCAAAAGCTCTCCCTCATCCTCCAAAATTTTCCCAAAATGCGGGTCGATATGATCGTAATCCTGAATGTCATATTTATGGTTAGACGGCGACACAAAAAGCGGGTTGAAATAAATCGCCTCAATGCCAAGGCCCGAAAGGTAATCCAGCTTTTGCCGCACCCCCTCCAGATCCCCTCCATAAAACTCCCCAACGCTAAAATTCTCTGGATACTTCTCCCACTGCTCCCTGGGAACCCGCTCGCTTAACGTGCGGATGTAAAAATACTCCCCGCTTAGCACATCATTGGACTCATCCCCATTGTAAAACCGGTCTGTCATAATCTGATAGATGACAGCCCCTTTCGCCCAATCCGGCGTGGAGAATCCCGGGACGATTCGGAAATAATAGGGCTCCCTGGCCTCTTTCGACACGCCATATCGGTCATACGCGCAGGATAGGAATCCCGAGCGGACCTCAAAATAATAAGAAATGGGAGCGCTCCCAAGCAGAATGCTTGCCTCATAGTAATCAAACGCCCCTTCACTTTCAATCCATTGCATCAAATATGACTGATCCCCTGTACGAATCCAAACTTCATCCACGTTATCCTTTGCCGTGCGAAAGCGTATCTTAACGCTCTCATTCTCCTTTGGCTCCATTGGAATCCGGTAATCGCCTGTCCCATCGGAAAACAATGCCGATTTATCTAAAATCGGGCGCATCTGCATAATATACTGCTGTGTCCTATTCATCTGTAACGTGGATCTGTCTTTCATGCCGCTCTCCTTCTTTCATGTGTGATCTATTCAAATATGCGTATTCCTGCCTTTTCAAAAAACGCCGCCACCTCCTTCAATCCCGATTGAAAGAGATAAAAAAAAGACAGCTCTTATTCGGCTGTCTTTTTAGGAGAAGGTATTTTTACTATGGGGTATAGCAAAAAACAATATAATGATTGGGGGTTTCTACGCTTCTAATCATAGCGCTTCTATCAAAATCAGTGTGCATAAACTTCACAAAAATCCACCCAATTTTTTATACAATTTGCACAACACCTTCTGTGTTACTGTTGAAAAATTGCCTCAAACTCTTCCCTGTTTATCTTCTCTTTCTCTAACAACAGCCCTGCGCATCGGTTTAATGCCTCTTCGTGCTCTTTTATGATGTTTTTTGCTTTTGCATAACATTCGTCAATAATCCGCTTCACTTCCTCGTCAATCCTAGCCGCCACGCCCTCGCCATATCCCCTCGTATGGGCTAAGTCCCTGCCAATAAAGACTTCATCGTCCTCACTGTCATAATTGATTAATCCGACATTTTCCGACATCCCGTACTTTGTCACCATGGCCTTCGCCAGCTGCGTCGCCTGCTTGATGTCCTGAGAGGCGCCTGTCGTGATGTCGTCAAACACCATCTCCTCCGCGACGCGCCCGCCAAGATCCACGACAATCTCCTGAAGCATACGGCCTTTTGTATTGAACATATCGTCATTTTCAGAAATCGGCATCGTATAGCCCGCGGCTCCCCCTCCCGTGGGGATGATGGAAACCGTGTCCACCGGGCCGACGTCTGGAAGCACATGGAATAAAATCGCATGGCCCGCCTCATGGAACGCCGTGATCCTCTTCTCCTTCTCCGTAATGACGCGGCTTTTCTTCTCTGCGCCGATCCCGACCTTCACAAACGAATTTCGGATGTCGCTTTGAATGATATAGGCGCGGTCTTCCTTCGCCGCGTTGATCGCCGCCTCGTTTAAGAGGTTTTCCAAATCCGCCCCCGTAAACCCGGCCGTCGTGCGGGCAATCTGGTTCAAGTCCACATCGTCCCCCAACGGCTTGTTCTTGGCATGCACATTCAGTATCTCCTCGCGGCCGCCGATATCCGGCCTGCCCACATGGACCTTCCGGTCAAACCGCCCTGGGCGCATGATGGCGGGATCTAAGATATCCACGCGGTTCGTCGCGGCAAGGACGATGATGCCTTCGTTCACGCCGAAGCCATCCATCTCCACAAGCATCTGATTCAGCGTCTGCTCGCGCTCGTCATGGCCGCCGCCCATGCCGGTTCCCCTGCGCCTTGCGACGGCGTCAATCTCATCTATGAATACGATGCAGGGCGAATTTTTCTTGGCCTCCTCAAACAAATCCCTGACCCTGGAGGCGCCCACGCCCACGAACATCTCCACAAAATCCGAGCCGGAAATGCTGAAGAACGGCACGCCCGCCTCTCCGGCCACCGCCTTCGCCAAAAGCGTCTTGCCCGTACCCGGAGGGCCGACCAAAAGGATCCCCTTTGGAATCCTTGCGCCCAAGCGGACGTATTTCCTTGGGAACTTTAAGAAATCCACCAATTCCTCAAGCTCCTCCTTCTCTTCCTTCAGTCCCGCGATCTTTCCAAAGTTCACGCCGTTGTCCGGCGGGGACATCTTAGCGCGGCTCTTCCCAAAATTCATCATCTTAGCCCCGCCGCCGCCAGAGGCCGCCTGATTTGTCATGATCATAAACAAAATGAACATTGTCGCAAGGACGATCAAAAGAGGCAGCAAATTCAAAAGCCAGCTCTCCGGCGGAACGTCCGCGACATAATAATTATAAAATTCCTTCTCTTCCAACAGGCTTTGAACCTCGCCTACGTCCGTCACATAAAGCTCTTTTACGACATTATTCTTCAGGCGGATATTCAGCTTGCCCGTCGGAATCTCCCTGTTCTGCTCAATCTCTATATACACTACGTCGCCGCCGTCCAATGCAGCCTTAAACGCCGTCATCGTGTATGCGTTCGCCGCATCCTGCCTTGCGTCAAGCGTCAGCCAGACGGCGACCACCACAATGACAAGCAGCGCGTAGAAGCCGAATCCTCTATAACTTCGTTTCTTCAACTGCCAACCTCCTTCTAATCCAGCTCAACCACGCCGATATATGGCAAATTCCGATATTTCTGCGCGTAGTCAAGGCCATAGCCTACGACGAACTCATCCGGAATCTGAAAGCAGACGTAATCCACGCCCACCTCCGTCACACGCCGCTCCGGCTTATCCAAAAGCGTGCAGAGCCTAAGGCTCCGTGGGTTTCTGTTCTTTAAGTTCTCAATCAGGTAGCTAAGCGTCCTGCCGGAATCAACGATGTCCTCCACAAGCAGCACGTCCTTGCCCTCGATCCCCTCGTCCAAATCCTTTAAAATCTTCACCACGCCGCTCGATTTCGTCTCAGCTCCGTAGCTGGTGACGCTCATAAAATCCATAGAGACCGGCATCGTGAGGCGCTTCGCCAGCTCACAGATAAAAAACACGCCGCCTTTTAACACGCAGACCAAATGCACCTGCCTTCCCTTGTAGTCTTCGTTGATTTTCCCTGCAATCTCAGCGATCCTGCGATCCACCTCTTCTTCCGTCAATAACACCCGAACCGTCTCGCTCATCTGTCTTCCTCCATAAACCGTACCTCCAAAATCCTCATCGTGCGTTGACTTATTTTATAATATTCGCTGATGCGATGCCCGACTGCCCATAAAATATGGGAGCCGTCCGCGACCAGCGGAATTTCTCCCCGCTCTTCCTTCGGCACCTTTTCGTTGATCCAATACTCCTTCAGCTTCTGCCTGCGCCCCTGCGCGTCCAGCACGAAGTAGTCCCCCGGTTCTCTGACACGAAAAGAAAGCCTATTTTTTATCCTATCACAATCAAACCATTTCGTATACCTATTTTTAGGAAAATTTACATCTTTTTTATGATTTTCCAAAATTCTGCAAAAAAACGTCCCATTTGGAACGCGAATGTCATATTCTGACGCGCCCGCCGGAGCCATAAATGAAAACCCCTCCGTCCCGCCGCCCGTCCCTAAAGCCCCAAGCGTAAGCGTGCCGTATCCCTTCACAGCCGTGATTCCGTAAGGCAAAGAAAGACGCCGTCCCGTCCCCCCAAGCGCCAGGTCGAGCAATGCGTCCGCATGATCCCTGGAAATGTCCTTTTTCCTTCCGCAAGCCTTCGCGATCAGCTCTAGCATCATGCGGGTAAGCAGCGCGGACGGATATTCCAAAAGCCCCTCCGCCCAAAACAGAATCGTGCCGTCCGCCCGTAACGTGACCCGCTCCCGCAAAGCCTCCTCTGCCCGCTCGCCCAAATACGCGGAAAGCTCAGCGGCCTCCCTGGACAGACGCGCAATATGCTGCGCCGCTTTCTGATTGACGCGCGTTAGCTCTGGCATGACGCGCCCCCTGATCCGGTTCCTGGTGTAAGCCACGTCCGCATTTGTAGCGTCGGTGCGAAAAGGCTGCCCTTCCCGCCTTAAGAAGTCTTCAATCTCAGCCCTTGTCACGCAAAGCAAGGGACGGATAATATTCCCCCGCACAGGGGCAATCCCGGCAATTCCCGCCATCCCGCTCCCTCTGCACATATGAAACAGCACCGTCTCCGCATTGTCTTCCATATGATGCGCCAAAGCCACGCGCGCGCCGTCCCCAAAGCGGGCGGACTCAGCCGCAAACGCCTCATAGCGCGCTTCCCTGCCCGCCTCCTCCAAAGAAATCCCGCGCTCCTTTGCAAGCCGCGGCGCCAAGCAGGCATACGAAGAAAACGCAATGCCATGGGACGACGCAAGACGGCGCACAAATTCCATGTCCATAAGACTCTCTTCCCCACGAATCCCATGCTCCACATGGACGACGGACAGGGTAAACCCCATCTCTTCCCGCAGGCGCAAAAGAAGCCGAAACAGGCAGACGGAGTCCGCCCCTCCGGAGACGCCTGCCAGAATATGCCCGTTTTCAGGCAGCATCTGATGCCGTTTCATGAATGCCGCAACTTTTTTTATCATTTAATTCTCCCAAATCGCCGCCGCCAGTACCGTCATGTCGTCCTGCACTTCCCCTCCGGTATACACCATGACGCGGTCTAATATTTTTTTTGCCAATAGGCCGGGATGGTTCGTCTTAATGTCCGAAATGATTTCCTCAAGCGTCTCCTCCGGCCTGTCCGTATGCAGATATTCTAACACACCATCTGTAATCATGACAAGGAAATCTCCGTCGGAAAGCTGTTTTTTCGCCTGCTCAATCTCAATCTCAAAGCTGACGCCCACTGGGAGGGAAGTGGACAGCAGGCACTCCACGTCGCCGTTTTTATGCCGGATAAACGTCGCGGACGCGCCGATTTTATAAAAAGACGTCTCTCCCGTATATAGGTTGACTGAGGAAATGTCCACTGTCGAATACTGCTCATCCTCCCCGCGGATCACCATAGAGGAATTTAACATCTTAATGGCGGTGTCCTTCGTAAATCCCGCCTCAATAAACCGCTCCAAAAGATCCACCACAAGCTCGCTCTCCTTACAGGCGCGGTCGCCAAACCCCATGCCGTCAGAAAGGCTAAGCACCAGCTCCCCGTCCTCTTTTTCCAGGAATGAGAAATTATCCCCGGAAACGGCCGCGCCCTCCTTCGTCAGCCTAGCGACGCCATGCACCGCATGAAAAGAAGGCTCCTCCTCATAGACGATTTCCGCTGCGTCCTTCCCAATAAACGCACGCGCGTCCTTATGCGGCTTCATATGCAAATCCAGCGCGCCCTCCACCACCTTCGTCAGCTCCTTTACCGGCACGCAGTTCCCCCATTTGGAGCGCGCCTTAATGACGGCCTGCAGATGCCCGTCGTTTTTCCGGTACAGATGCGCCTCTTCCGCAACGATTCCGCATTCCTTCGCGCGGAACCGGATTTCAGAGAGCTTCCGCTTCTCCTCCCCGTCCAGAAGCTTTGCGTCGCTGGCGCAGTCTTGCATGATAAACGCCATGGCGTCAAGCTGCTGCGCAATCACCTCCCGATTTTCAAGGAGGCGGTTATACCATGCCTTATTGGCCCTTGCCTGCTCAAATGCCGCCATCGCCTCCCGCTCCACATAGCCCGCGAAACGGCAATTTGCCGCAAGCTCCTGCCTCGCCTCCTCATCCGCCTCGCCATTTTGCAGCATCGTCCCAATCATTTGGCTGAACACGCCATACATAGTATGGTTCGCCGGAGCCCAACAGATGGCGCAGGCGTCGCACCCGCTGCAGACGCGCCCGGTAATCTCCTGATGGATCCTGCCCATTTCCTCCGGCTGTATGTCTACCCGTCGGGTCATGGACAAAAATGTCTTGGACAGGCCCTCAAAGCTCTTTGCATAATTGAGCAGGCGCTGCTCCTGATAAACATCCCTGGCGCATTTGACGGCGTCCACAGCCTCCTTCTCTTCTAAAAACAGATGCACGCCCCTTGCCGCAAGCAGGACGAATCCAAATATGAAAAGCGCCTCGCAGACTGCCGCCGCCACAGTGACTTGATTTCGAAAATCAAATATCCCGCCAAACACGGAAAGCGAAAGCGTCCCGCCTGCCGCCGCGAGCGCAGCCACAACTGCATAGCATCGTTTCTCCACCCACTCTGACAGACGCACTGTAATCCCGATCAACAAAAGAGCCATTGCGTATTTCGCGATCACTGTAATTGGAAGGAACGCCACCATGCCGGTCAGCATACCCACGGCAATCAGCCACCGTCCCCCTTCCTCCAAATACACCGCCGCAAAATATGCCGGAACAAAGGGGTAGCACCCCATAATAGAAATCCGGCAAAGCAATGCCCCCACAATGCTAAGCGCCAACTGTTTCCAACCTGTCCGATTCATACTGATACCTCCTATGCATTTTTTCTTCTCATTTTCCTTCGGCCGCCATTCCCCCAAACGGCAATGCCCCTCCGCCGAAACTAAATGGCATTATACGCACAGGCTTACAAAATGTTTGTCAAACGGTTGGACGCGTTTCAAAAACTTTTCGCCAAAAATGCCCTCGAATTGTAGATTCGAGGGCATTGAGGCGTTTTAAGCAATTGTGGCTTAGATTCCGTGTTTACTTTTCTTTAAATATCGTCTCATTCTCATAAACCAGGCCCAATTTGCTCTTGGCCGTATCTTCGATGTATTCTTTACTCCCTATGTACTCCTCATGCTCCGCAATCTGCTCCTGCCGTTTCTGCTCCTGCGTAAGCTGCTGCTCTAGCTCCGTCTCCCTGGCCGTATACTGCTGATCCTTATGGTACAGCTTCACAATCTGTATGGACATCACCACCAGCAAAAATAACACAATGCACGTGATGCTCGCCCTTCCCGTCCCTGTTTTCTTTTTTTGGTATTTCTTCATATTGAATCCCTCTTTTTTATAGGGCGTGTCTGAAAACAGCCCGGCCTTGTTTAATGTTTGCTTAACCCTATCTTAATCGCTTTCCGAATTTTTTTCAATTCTTTTTTTCCAAAAGAACACGCCTTTTTCCCTGGCTTCGCAAAAATGCCGAACGCTCTTTGAAAGACGCCAAGCCATGCCTCAATGACTTTCACAAAAATACGGATGACCCACGGGCTGATTAAGGCGTTTTCAAGCAACATCCCAATCGCTACGCCGCCTAAGACAAACCAACGCAAAAGCCCGTCATTCTCCTGATAGAGCATCGCGAAGATCCCAATCGCGCAAAGAATCCAGTAAAATGCGTCCTCCACCGCCATTAAGACGGCTCCATGCTTTACAATATGCCGAAAGATGCGAAAAATATCATATAAAAGCATCAGGACAATCCCAAAAAGAAATGACGCGAGCAAAAGGCTGCCTTCCCCGGCAATCGTCTCGCTGACCGACCCTGTCATTTGAACAGCCGCCCAAAGAAGGACTCTGCCTGCTTGCCATAATCCTTGACTTCCGAATACGCCAACGAGTCAATCCTCCCTTCAATGTCCACCTCGCCTTTTTCCAGGCTTAGGCGATTGACATGAAGGTTGTTCCCTTTGATCAAAAGCATCCCCTGCTCCGTCTCCAGAAGTATTTCAGCCACGTCAAACGAGAGTACGTCCACTACCCCGCTGAAATTGCCATTTTTTCGATTGCTTAGGAGAACCTTATGCGCTTTGCCCACTGTCTTTTCTTCCATGCTTACCTCCCGTTCTTCCGATTGCCGCAGTTATCGCCTCCGGCTGCGCTGCAATCCCAAATCCCATATCCTGGAATGGTTGTCTTCTTTGCATAATATATTATATTAAGGTAAGCATGAATTTATGAATCCCTTTTGGTTAAAGATACTGAAACATCTCTTTGGCATCCTCTTTTTTCGTGGACTCAGCCAAAGAAAGCACCTCAACCCGAACCGCCTTCTGCCCGAAGGCAATCTCTATGACGTCCCCAACCTTCACTTTAACAGATGCCTTAGCCACGTTCCCATTGACGGAAACCCTGCCCGCGTCACACGCCTCGTTCGCTATGGTGCGCCGCTTAATCAGGCGGGACACCTTTAAAAATTTATCTAACCTCATCTTGATTTCCTCCTGTACGGGAAAGCCGTATGCTTTCCTGCGACATAAAAAACGCGTGCCTCACAAAACGCTTTCTCTTCATAAAAATGTCCAAAAAGATAAAAATACAGGAGGCATGCCAAACGCCCCCTGCATATTTCTTTTGTCAAATCTGCAAATTAGTCATTCACCATATCTTTCAATGCTTTTCCGGCTTTAAACCTCGGTGCCTTGGAAGCAGGGATCTTCATCTCTGCGCCAGTCTGTGGATTTCTCCCAACCCGTTCCGCGCGTTCGGAAACTTCAAATGTCCCAAATCCCACTAACTGGATTTTCTCACCCTTCTTCAATTCTTCTGCAACTACATCTGTGAAAGCCTTCAACGCCGCTTCGGCATCTTTTTTCGATAATTCCGTCCTGTCAGCGATAGCTGCAACTAACTCTGCTTTGTTCATTTAAAAGTTCCTCCTGTGGATTTTCATAATTCTAAGGCGCCTCCATTGCCGCCTGCCCCCTAACGGACGGGCAGCAATGACCTTCCTGCTTGCCTACATGAATATTTATACTTGTTTTGCCTATATTTGTCAAGGAAAAGAACGATTTTTTTGTATCGGCCCCCGTCCATCCGCCGTAAGACGGGCGAGCCATGCCCGCGCGAAAGGAGGCGTCTCACAGCCGCCGGCCAAAGCGCTATTCTATAAGCAAAATCAACAGCGGGAAAGCCGCCTTTGCGAATGGCTTGGGATGAACTGCCGCGCCCTTTCAGACAGCCGAAGCCAAAGACGATCCCCCATGCGCTACAGATTTGCCTGCACCAAATCCAGGACTGCCTTGCCCAGCTCTTGGGCCTTATCTGACGAATCCTGCATGGAGTCCCCTTTCACGCCAATGTAAAACTTCACTTTCGGCTCCGTCCCCGACGGGCGCACGCACACCCACGCGTCGTCCGTCAGCTCATAATACAGTACATTGGACGATGGCAGCCCCGTTTTTCGCTCTTCCTTCGTCTTCGCGTCCGTGATGACGCCCGTTTTATAGTCGCGCACCGCCAAAACCTCATATGCCCCAATCGCCTTCGGCGCATCCTGCCTTAATGTGCTAAGGATTTTTTGTATCTTCTCAAGCCCTTCAATTCCTTTTAAGGTAATCGACTCCACATGATCCTGATAGTATCCGTAACGCTCATACAAGCCAATCATCGCGTCCCAAAGCGTCTTGCCCTGCGTCTTATAAAATGCGGCGGCCTCACATAAGAACATTGCTGCCGCAACCGCGTCCTTATCCCTGGCATACGCGCCAGGCAGGCAGCCGTAGCTTTCTTCCATGCCAAACAAATAAGAGCCTTTTCCCGTCTTCTCAAACTCCAAGATCTTCTGGCCGATAAACTTAAATCCGGTCAGCACCTCAATTAAGTCCACGCCATAATAGCTTGCGATCGCGTCCGTCATATTAGTCGTCACGATGGAGCGGACAAACGCGCCGTCCTCCGGAAGGCTGCCCTTTGTGGCCTTCGTCTGCCCTAAGATGTAATCCCCAATCAGGCAGCCCGACATATTTCCGGTCAGCATATGATATTCGCCCGTCTGCTGATCCTTGACATACACGCCAAGCCGGTCCGCGTCGGGATCGGTGGCAAGGACAAGATCCGCGTCCTCTTTTTTTGCAAGGGCAAGGCCAAGCTCATAGGCGGCCGGCGCCTCTGGGTTCGGGTAGCCCACCGTTGGGAAATCCCCGTCTGGCAGCTCCTGCTCCTTCACCACGAAAACCTTGGTAAAGCCAAGCTCCTTTAAGATCGTGCGCACCGGAATGTTTCCCGTGCCGTGCAGCGGAGTATAGACGATCTTAAGCGTATCCTTCACCGCGTCAATCGCGTCCTGATGGATCACCAGCTTTTTGATCTCCTCCATATACGGACGGTCAATGTCTTCCCCGATCACAATATAAAGCCCGTCTTCCTTAGCTTTAGCCTTGTCCATCGTAAGCGCCTTGCCATAATCCGTCACGGCTTTCACCTCTGCCATGATCCCGGTATCATGAGGCGGCGTAATCTGCGCGCCGTCTTCCCAATAAACTTTATACCCGTTATATTCCGCAGGGTTATGGCTCGCCGTCACATTGATGCCCGCGATGCATCCAAGCTTACGGACAGCGAAAGACAGCTCCGGCGTTGGGCGAAGCGATTCAAACACATACGCCTTAATTCCGTTCGCCGCAAGGCAAAGCGCGGCCTCATCCGCGAATTCCGGCGACATCCTCCTGGAATCATAAGCGATGGCGACGCCCCTTTCCTGCCCGCCGACGTTTTTGATGTAATTTGCAAGCCCCTGCGTCGCCTTGCGGACGGTATAGATGTTCATGCGGTTTGTGCCGGCGCCAATTACGCCGCGCAGGCCCGCCGTCCCAAATTCCAGATCCATGTAGAACCTGTCTTCCATCTCCTTCTCATCGCCCTCAATGCCCCTTAGCTCCTCTTTTGTCGCGTCGTCAAAATAGGGGTTTGATACCCACTCCTGATACAGTTCTTTGTAATTCATATCCTTCCTCCTCTTGTTTTATAAAACAGCCTACTCATCCCTTAGGTCGTCATAGCTTCTGCCAGGGCTTGAGCCGTTGCCGTCTGAGCCGCCCTCATTCTTATTATTGATGGATGTCAGCAGGTTATACAGCGTCGTCAAATAATCATCCTGGGATGAGCTGCCGTTATTGTTCCCATTGCCGTTCCCATTCGTATTGTTGTTCGTATTGTTGTTCGTATTGTTGCTTTGACTGCCTGCATTGCCATTATTGCTGTTACTGTTGTCATTGCCGCCTTCATTTGCTTTCTCGTTTTTCTTCTTTGCCTCTTTCGGCTTTGCGTTATTCTCAGAGCCCTGTGACGTAAGGGAGATCTCCATCTCCGCTTCCGGTGAGTTTACCACCACTTTCTTTGTAATCGTCTCATACCCCTCTGCCTCCACCGCGATAGTATGGACGCCGTACCTCACTTCAATCGGGGCCGAATAGTCCGCCTTTTTTCCGTCGATCCAAAGCACGGCCCCTTCCACGCTCACGTCAAACTTCATTTTACAGATTTTAGGGCCTTCTCCCTTCAGCTCATCTAAGTTTAAGCCAGTCGTTTTGTTCCGCTCAATGACGACCTCCCTGCTGCCTCCATACCCGTCATTGGCGACTGTCACCAAATACTTCCCTTCTGGAACCTCAAGCTGCATATTGGGGGTCACTTCCCGAAAAATTCTGTCCCCAACGCAGATAAAGCTGCCCTCAAACAACGTTGTGTTGGCAAGCGCCAGATAGCCGTGTCCCTTTGTGACCGCCAGGGAAATCAGGCTTTGATCCATCCCAACGGCGCGCAGCACGTCGTCCTCCCCTAACTCGGAGAACTTCACCATTGCGCCGCCCGAAAAAATCTCCATGTCAGGCTCGTAGGCATACTTCGTCTGCCCGATGGTAAGCATATGCCGCTCCTCATTTACGGAATAATTCCCAATATCCTCCTGCACCCAGACAGCGTCGGAAAGCTGAATGCAGGAAAGCTCCCCGCTTACGCCGGAAAGCGAAATCTCCGCCACGTCGCCCGCCTGAAAGGAAGCCGCGGACTTCATGTTTCCATACTTATCCAAAAACCTCGTCCCTGTGCCATATGGATACTGAAATTTCCTGTCTTCCCATACCTCGCTGAAATTCAAAAGCCGCTTCTCTGTATCTACTTTCTCAATGATATATAACGCAGGCGCGGCCTTCTCTTCCTCTTCTGTCACATCTTCTGACAAAAGCTGCTCCGTCTCCTGCCTTACGATTCCGGTTCCCCTTCTTCCCTGCACGATCCCTTCTCTGGACGAGCCGCCGCAAGCAGATAAAAGGAGGGCCGCAAACAGCGCCATGATCCAAGCCAAATGCTTCTTTTGTGTCTTCATGCCATCTCTCCAAACTCTATTCCAGTCATTCACAGGCTCCTAAGCGCCGCTTATGCCCATTGCATTCACAGTGACATCTCCCGCTTATGTCATCATACCACATTCTGCCTTGCTTGTGAAATAAAACAGCAGATTTAAAAATTGTTTTCTCTGAGCTTCCTGATCCATCACTTTTTCCAGCTTTTCAATGTCCCTTCCGGAAATCCAGGATTTCCGGGAGCTGCTGTAATGGTTCGCGATTTTCCAAAATTTCTTTGGGTAGGCCAAGCGCAGATAAAGCTGCTCCAGCTCCTCCGGCAGCAATTTCCTCACATTGTCATAAGCCGTAATCAGCTCAATCCCAAGCCCTGTGCTAAAGTTATGCTTTTCCATAATTTTGCGGACGAAATTCGCCAAATCCTGCACCATGACGTCATAAGACATCTGCTCAAAATTAACAAGCGTCCATCCCTCCTGGGAAAAGACGATATTATGCTGATTGCAGTCCCCATGGCAAAGCCCCCACATCCGGCCATACACGCCGTCTTCCAATTCCTCCATCTGCCTGCGCAGCCGTTTCGTCACTTCAAGAGCCTGATCCATATAGCTTTCATAAACCTTCATAAAGAGCATCTCAAACTGGTTTTTTTTATTTTTATTCCGTATGTAATTCTTTACTTTATTGAGCTCCCTGTTATGCCGCTCATATTCGTTCAGCAAGCTGTTCCTGTCCGCCTTTAAGAACTCTGGGATCTCTTTCTCATACTGCTTGGTCAATTTGTGAAATTCCGCCAATTTTCGCACGGCCGTCAATGTGTCGTCCCGGCTCTTCACGTCGCATTCCTTCCCCGGATGCCTGGTTTTTAGCAAATAGGAGAGTCCGCTTACCTCATCCTTCGCCATAACCCCGCCGTCCTGCGTCATCATCAGGCGCTCTGTCACAAACCCATGCGCAGACAAAAACTCTAATAAATCAAATAAAAAAACCGCACGGTCTTTTGAGCCACGGAATTCCTTTAAGAGCATAGCGCCTTTGTCCGTATCACAGTTCAGGGCTCCGCGTCCTTTTGCTGTGCTTCTAATTTCCACATCATACTGTTCCAGAATCTCTTCTTCCCGATTATACACCAAAACCCCTCCATACGAATCTTTTGCACTTCATCTACTTAACGTACATTCCGTGTCTTTTAAACATATGAAAAGGGTTCCAAAAGTATTCATGCGAATGCCTTCTTATTGCGGACATTCCTGCGCAGCGCTTCTTTTAAGCTCTTTTGCCTTTGCCGTCAAATATTCTTTTGTGTTTTTTTCGGGGTCTTCCAAAACCTCCTCTAACAGGCTCTTTAAGGCGTCGCCAAGCGAAGGCCCCGCCGTAAAGCCCGCCGCGATCAGATCCGACCCTCCAACCGCCAGCTCCTTTAACGTAAGGCACTGTTTCTTTTCCAGAATGCTCCGGTAAAGCTCCTCATACCCGCGTATATACTCTAATTTTTCCGCGCGGAGGAATGCGCTCTGCGCCAAGGCGTCCGCGCGCTTCACGTCAAACATCGCCGGAAAAGCCTCTGCGCCAATCCGCACAATCGCGCGCCGCACGGCGCGCTCCGACAACGGCGGGTTGTCGTCATGGCCCTCCACAAGCCGGCACACCCTTGCGATTGTGTCATTGTCAAACTTTAGGCGGCGCATGATCGCGCGCGCCATCCTTGCGCCTTCCTTCGGATGCCCATAAAAATGGTCAAGCCCGTCCTCGCCCACCGTTTTGCACGCAGGCTTCGCCACGTCGTGGAGCAGCATCGTTAGGCGCAACGCCTTGTCCTGCCCGACGCATCCCATTGCCTTTATGGAATGCTCCCCTACCGTCCCGCAGTGATGGGGCGTGTTCTGCCCCGTGCGCATCATTGCGTCAAACTCCGGCAGCACAACGCCTGTCATCCCCGTTTGATACAGCTCCAGGAATGTCTCAGGATGGCTTGAGCAGATCAGCTTTACAAGCTCCTCCCGAATGCGCTCCGCGCTGATGTTTTTTAGCGTGGGCGCAAGCTCACAAATCGCGGATTTCGTGTCTGCGTCAATCGCAAACCCAAGCTGCGCCGCAAAGCGCGCCGCCCGCATCATGCGGAGCGCGTCTTCCAAGAACCGCTGCCTTGCCTCGCCAACGCAGCGGATTTTCTTCTTTTTCAGATCTCCCATGCCGTCAAACGCGTCCACCAGGCCTTCCCCTGGGCGGTACGCCATGGCGTTGATCGTAAAGTCGCGCCGCTTTAAGTCCTCCAACAGGCTCGGCGTGAACGTGACTTCGCTTGGATGCCTGGAATCCTCGTATTTCCCATCCAGGCGGTACGTCGTCACCTCAAACGCCTCCCTGCCTATGCACACGGTCACCGTCCCATGCGCGATTCCTGTGTCAATGGTTTTTGGAAACAGCGCCTTAACCTCATTTGGCTTCGCGGAAGTCGTGACGTCCCAGTCCTCCGGCTCCCTGCCTAATAGGCTGTCGCGTATGCAGCCGCCGACCGCATATGCCTCAAACCCGGCCTGCGCAAATGTATCTATGATATGCCTTACCTTCTCTGGCAAAGAGAGCTCCATCCCAACCACTCCACATCGTTTTAATATGCTTTGCCCCAATATACCAGCTTATGCGCCGGCTTGCCGCAGCAGACGCACACCGGGGAGATTTCCTCCTGATCGCCAAACGGCATGCAGCGCGCCGTCGCGGCGAATTCCTCCTTCAGCGTATCCTCACAGGACTGGCTTCCGCACCACATCCCGCGGATAAACCCGGGCTTCGTCTGGATGATGTCTCGAAATTCATCATACGAATGCGCGTCATAGATATGCTGATCCCGGTGCGCCCTCGCCTTTTCAAGCAGATCCGCCTGAACTGCGTCCAGCAGGGCGACGATGGCTTCTTCCAGCGCGTCCAGCTTCACGATCTGTTTTTCCCTGGTGTCACGGCGCACCAAAACGCACTGGCCCTCCGCCAGATCCTTGGGGCCGATCTCGACGCGAACGGGAATGCCGCGCATCTCCTGCTCCGCAAACTTAAAGCCCGGGCTTTTTTCCGAGTCATCCACCTTCACGCGGACGCCCGCCGCCTTTAAGCGGCCCGCAAGCTCTGCGGCTTTTTCCAGAACGCCCTCCTTATGCTGCTGGATCGGGATGACCGCCACTTGAGCCGGCGCAATTTTGGGAGGCAGCACAAGGCCGGAGTCATCCCCATGCACCATGATGATCGCCCCAATCAGGCGCGTCGTCACGCCCCAGGAGGTCTGATGCACATACTGAAGCTTGTTCTCTTTGTCGGTATACTGAATGCCGAACGCCTTCGCGAAGCCGTCCCCGAAGTTGTGGCTGGTGCCGGACTGCAAAGCCTTGCCGTCGTGCATCAATGCCTCAATCGTATAGGTCGCCTCCGCCCCGGCAAACTTCTCCTTTTCCGTCTTTTTGCCGCGCACCACAGGCATGGCCAGGACTTCCTCACAGAAATCGGCATAGACGTTCAGCATCTGAACGGTCCGCTCCTCGGCCTCCTCGGCCGTCGCATGGGCCGTATGCCCCTCCTGCCACAGAAATTCCCTGGAGCGAAGGAACGGGCGCGTCTCTTTTTCCCAACGGACGACGGAACACCACTGATTGTACACCTTTGGCAAGTCCCGGTAGGACTGTATGTCATTTTTATAAAAATCACAGAACAGCGTCTCAGACGTCGGGCGCACGCAAAGCCGCTCCTGCAGCTCATTCATGCCCCCATGCGTCACCCATGCCACCTCCGGCGCAAAGCCCTCCACATGATCCTTTTCTTTATTTAACAGGCTCTCCGGGATAAACATCGGCATATAGACGTTCTCTACGCCGGCCTCCTTAAACCTTCTGTCCAGCTCTGCCTGAATATTCTCCCAAATTGCGTATCCGTCCGGCTTTATAATCATGCAGCCCTTGATGGAAGAATAGTCAATCAGCTCCGCTTTCTTAACGATGTCGGTATACCATTGCGCAAAGTCCTCCTCCATGGAGGTAATGGCTTCCACTAATTTCTTCTCTTTTGGCATGGCTTCTTTCCTTTCTTTGCTGTCGTAGTCATTGAAAAATATTGTAGACTGTAGCGTTTTGGTTTGTCAAGCGTTTTCGCCTGAATCCATGGAAATGCGCAGCGTCACACTGTGCGCCGCCCCTTTCCCGGCTTTCTCCGACCGTTTCCTGCGTCACTGACGGTTCATCTGCTCTATGAATTCCGCGGCGTCGTCCGGAGCGTCATCCATGGAGTCATCCCCTACGTCCACGACCTTCACTTCCTTACGGTAAAGGATGTCATACATCACCGGGACAATGAACATCGTCATGAACGTCGCGTAAAATAAGCCCCCGGCCACGACAAGCGCCATGCCGCGCCCAAGCTCGCTGGCCGCGTCTTTGCTGAACACCATGGCAAGCATAGCCAGGATTGTTGTGAACGCCGTCATCAAAATCGGGCGCATACGTGTCTTCCCGGTCGCCACAAGCGCGTCCCTTCGCTCCATCCCGCCAACGCGAAGCTGATTTGTGTAATCGACAAATACGATGCCGTTGTTCACGACCGTCCCCATCAATACTAAAAAGCCCATCAGCGTAATCAGCGACATCTGCTCTCCCGTCATAAGCATCGTAAGCAGGCCGCCCGTAAAGGCCAGCGGCACAGTAAAGATGACGATGAACGGGGACAGAAGGCTCTGGAACTGCGCCACCATCACCAGGTAAATCAGCAGGAACCCAAGCAGAAGCAGCTTTCCCATCTGCTCCATCATGTCCGTCGTATTGGACGTCTCGCCGCCAAATGTAACGCTGTAGCCCTCCGGCATCTCATATTCCTCCAGAAGCTCCTCCACTTCCCTGGATAGGATAGTCGTGTTGTACCCTTCCATCGTCTCCGCCGTCACGCTCATCTGGCGCTCTCCATTCGAACGGTCAATGCCTGCCACGCTGTCGCCATATTCTAGCATCGCGAACTCGCTTAGCTTGTGCGTCTCCGTCACTGCCTTGCCCTGGTCATCCGTCTTCTGCGTCTCAAATTCCATGTCCATCAGGTTTTCTTTTGTCAAAAGATCCGTCTCATCCACGATCACCACGTCCATGTCAGCTTCGTCCACTTTCATCTCCACCGCCGTCTTGTCGGTCGTGAGGCGCTCGGAAATGTCGCCGTAAATCTGCGCCCCGGTTAAGCCAAGACGCATGGACGCATCCTTGTCAATGTTCAGGTGAATCTCTTCTTTCGCCTCTTCCTGCCCATTGCTGACATTCGCAAAGCCCTCTATGCCCTCTAACATTCCCACAAGATCTTCGCTGACTGTAAGCAGGGTATCCAGATCCGCCCCATGAATGTCTAGCTGAAGCCCGCTGCCTAACATCTCTTCCATTTCGCCCATCATGGAATTGGACACCGCGACCTCACAATCTATCTCTTTCGTAGTTTCTAAAATTGCGTCGCAAATCTCCTCTACCTGCGCCTTGCTGCCATAGTCCTCGGCTGGAAGCACATAGCAGGTGAAGCTCCCGTAATTGTCTTCAGAGCCTTGCGCCATGCCGCCCATTAAGCCTGCGGAGCTGCCCGCGTCCATCACGCCGACATAGCCCACGCCTTCCACCTTTAAAATCGCGTCCATCACATCGTCCGCTTTTTGGTAAGCCGTCTCCTTGTCATCGTCTTCGGGCATCGTCATGTTCACTGAAATCTGATCGCTGCCCATGTTTGGGATCAGCACAATGCCCATCTTTAAGACGGCGGCGATGCAGATTGCAAGAAGCGCCACGGATATGCCAAGCGGAACCAGCTTAATCCGAAGGCAGAATTCCAGAGCCTTCGCATACACCTCCTGAATTCTGTCAAAAATGCGGCGCTGCTTCGGCTTTGCGTTTTGAAGCATCGCGGAGCCCATCGTAGGCACAACTGTCAATGCGACTGCCAAAGAAGCCATTAGGGCAAACGTAATCGTCAATGCAAATGGCAGCATCAAATCCCGAACCATCCCTGTCGTAAACACCATCGGGAAAAACACGCAGATCGTCGTAAGCGTAGAGGCGATAATCGCGCCCGCCACCTGCTTCGCCCCCTGCACCGCGGCGCGCGGGGCATTGAGCCCGCGATAGCGCAGGCGGTAAATATTCTCAATGACGACAATGGAATTATCTACCAGCATCCCGACCGCCAAAGACAGGCCGGACAGCGACATCATATTGATGGACAGGCCGGAAAAAAACATAATGACGATCGCAGTCAGCACGCTGAACGGGATGCTGAACGCCACGACAAGCGTCGGCCTTACGTCCATCAGGAAAATAGCAAGGATAAAAATAGCCAAAAGCGCCCCAATCACCATGCTTGAGACGATGCTTTGAATTATCATTGCGATATAGTCGCCCTGATCCACCAGGGGCGTAATGTTCAGATCCGGGTATTCCTCGCCCAGCTCTTCAATTGCGGCTTTGCACGCCTTAGACACATCGCTCGTCCCGGCTGTGCTGCCCTTATAAATGGAAAGTATGATGCCTGCGTCGCCATTGACCTTGGCATAAGCGTCCCCAACATTGTCAATCGTCGTAAGATCCGCCACGTCGCTTAAATGGATGTCGCCGATATCGTCAATTTCGCATAAAACCATCTTTTCCAAATCTTCTACGGAATCATAGCTCTCGCCCACTTTTAGGAGCCATTGCTTATCGTCCTTATCGTCAAGGTATCCGGCGGGCATGGAGAAATTCTGCGCGTAAATCATGCCGGAAAGCGCCTCAAGCGTAAGCATCTGATTGATGTTGGCATTTTTACGCGCCTCCTTCACGGAATCCTGATACGTCTTATTCGCGTCCTCAAGCTCCTCCTGCGCCTCCTCCATTGCAGTCTTCGCCGCCGCAATCTGCGCGCTGCCAGAGCCAAAGCCCGCCGCCGCCGCGATTTTCCCAGACTCCGCCTGCTTGTACGCGTCGTCAATCGCGGCCATCTGCCCCTCTACCTGCTTTAAGACTTCCTCGGCCACCTTGATCTCAACGTCAAGGTTCGCAAGCTCCGTCTCAATTTGAGGCAGGCGCACGTTCACAATCTCCTGAAGCTGCTTTAACGTCTTCTTGTCCAGGCCCTTCGCCTGCGCCGCCATGCTTTTATCTATCTGTGAATCCGGCATTGCTGAAAGCGTCTCCACTGCCTTCTTAAAGTAGGCAAGCTTCTCTGGATGGTCAATCGCGTCCCCAACGTCCCCTGGCATCTGCGCCGCGTCTATGGGGCTAAGCTCCCCAAGCTGCTCCTGCATGGCGGACGCCGCCGCCTTCAGTTGGGCGAACATCTCATTGATGCTGTTGTATGTAGACAAGACCTTATTTTCCTTATAGGCTTTCTTTTCGCCCTCAAGGGCGCTCTTGCTCGCCTTTAAGCTATTCAGCTGCGACTCGTACGCCGCCCTTGACGCGACGGCCTCATTGAGCTTTAACGTCGCGTCCGCAAGCTCTGACGACGTGGAGCTCTGCTGGCTGGAAAGCTCCTGCTCCTGCCTGCTGATCTGCGACTTTGCGTCGGAAAGGGAGCTCTCCGCATCGGAAAGCTCTGTCTGCGCGTCCGCAAGCTTATCGTTCGTCAAAAGAAGGACTTTATTGTTTATCTCATCTATCTTTTCTTGATTTAAGCGCACCTCGACGGATTTTTCCACCAATCCAATCTCTGACACATTCGCCACGCCAGGCTGCCTCTCAAAGTAAGGGATGACAACATCCTCCGCAAACTCTGAAAGCTCATAGATGTCTTTCCCATCATAGCTGACGCTTGCGTACATCGTCGCCATCATGTCCATGCTAAGCTCCATGATGTTCGGCGTGCCGCACGTGTCCGGCAGCGAGGATTCGATTTGGTTTGTGGCGGACGACACCTTCACCATCGCGGAATCCATGCTGGTGTCTTCCTCAAACTCCAGCATCACCACGCTGTAGTTCTCCGCGCTTTGGCTGGTGACGTCCTCCACGCCATTGATTGTGCCAAGCACGCCCTCCAGCGGCTTTGTGACGCTCTCCTCCACCTTTTCGGGGCTGGCCCCTGGATATGTTGTAATCACCATCATATAAGGCATGCTCATTTCCGGCAGCAAATCTGTCTTCATCCCTGTCAGTGAGACAAACCCGATGACGAGTACAATGATGACCGCAACCAAAACAGTAAACGGCTTCTTCACACTGTATTTTATCATCTTTTTCCTCCACTTTGCAGCATCTTAAGAATCGTCTGTATTCTATCATAATTTAGGGGATGGGAACATGATTTTAGGAAATTTTATTTTTTTTTCAGATTTTAATGCGTTTGCGCATTTTAAAAACATCATGGCTTCATTCATTGCTCAACAAAAAAAGGACAGCATATGCTATCCTTAATTTTTGCCCATGCGCGAAGCAAAGCATCGTTTCATATTATGACGATTTCATTTGCAGAGTTCGGCTGAATGTGTTTAAGTGGACCAGACGGGAATCGAACCCGTGTCCAAAAACCAATCCCCTTCCCTTCTACGAGCGTAGTTTATTCTTTTACATTCCCTCCACAGGGCTTGAATAAACACAATCCCTGCTTCAGTAGCTTCATGATACGCCCACATACGCAAAGCTTAATATGTGTCGTTTCCCGCGTCGTCGAAGCCTGCGTCCTAAAGCGCGGGGGCTTTAGGCCAGACTGCTGCAACTAGGCAGCGTAAGCTAAATTATCGTTAGCATTTAATTTTAAGTTTGGCATTTGACGCATCCCATGCGGCTCGCTTCTTAAGCTTCATGATCCCTGTCGAAACCTTTACTGGCCCTTACTGTAGGAGATTATTATATCGAAATTTTTAGAGACGGTCAACCTTTTTGTGAAACTTTTCAGGCGGCTCATAGCTTTTCTGCGTCAAAATAATCCAGGCTCCCGTCCTTCATATAAAACGTGGCTCTGCTCTCCTCCAGGGCGCCCGTAACAATGCCCTCCAAGAGATAATCCGTAAGCGTGACTTCATCTGTGATGCAAAGCCCCGCCAATAAGACGCAAACCCACTTCTTTCCTTTCTTAAACATAACATTCCGTTTTTGTAGTTTTTTGCAGCCCTATGAATCATAATGATTCATTTAGTAATATTTTGCAATCATAAGTTGTTCTATCCTGCTTATACTACTTAGGAATTAGCCTGTGGCATACCTATGACGATACTACAGCAAAAAGGAATTTATCTATAATCCATAAATTAGAAAGACGTTTATATATGGCAAGGAAGCGCTGCAGCCTCTCCAGAAAGCAGGCGGCTGCGCTGATTGGCGTTTCTGAAAGCCTGATCGGCCTTTATGAACGCGGAAACCATTTTGTCCATAATCTGCACACTCCTTATGATATGGCAGTCGTCGCCATTCGCCTGTAAGGAAATTTCCAATAACTGCATGACATTCTTCACATCTTTTTAAAAATATTTTCCTACCCCAAAGCACAAAAAAAGAGCCGCCGCTTTCCGCAGGAAACGTATCGCATTTTACAGCTAAATCCGCTGCAATTTTGCAATTTTTTCATGTTTCCTGCTGGTTGCGACAGCCCTTTCCAAAATATCAGGCCGCTGCTTTAATACAAATTCTTGACCTTAAAGTCCCGTTCCGCTTCTCTTCTTTGATCTTTTTTGGCAATGTCCTGCCGTTTGTCATAGAGCTTCTTGCCCTTCGCAAGCGCAATCTGCACTTTGACGAGGCTGCCCTTAAAATACACCTCGACGGGGACTAATGTATATCCTTTTTCGGAAATTTTCTGCTGCAGCTTTAAGATTTCCCTTTTGTGCATCAGGAGCTTTTTGGGGCGAAGGGGATCTTTATTGAAGATGTTCCCCTTTTCGTAGGGGGAAATATGCATCCCATATATTACGACCTCCCCCCGCTCGATTCGGACAAATGCCTCTTTTACGCTGCATCGGCCCATGCGCAGGGACTTCACCTCCGTCCCGTGCAGGCTCACGCCCGCCTCAAAAAGCTCTTCCAGAAAATAGTCATGCCTCGCCTTTTTGTTGTTTGCGATTAACTTGATGTTCTCCCTTGCCATCTGAATCCCCCATCTCTGAAACTAAGTCAAAGTCTATTGTCCGCTGCAGCGAGTCGGTCGCCGCCACCCTTACCCTGACCTTCTGCCCCAATTTGTAGTGGCGGTTTTTCGCCTCTCCAATCAGCTCGTAGGTTTCTTCGCTGTACACATAGTAGTCGTCCGTTAGGGAAGTGACGCGCACCAATCCCTCAACGGTATTGGGCAGCTCCACATAAAGCCCCCAGGCGGTCACGCCGGAGATTACGCCTTCAAATTCCTCTCCAATGCGGCCTGACATATACTCCACTTTCTTCATTTTCTCGGTTTCCCGCTCCGCCTCATCCGCGCGCCGCTCCGTCTCGCTGGAATGCTTGGCGACCTCCGGGAGGATTTTGTCATAATGCGCCATCCTCCGCTCGTTCATCCTGCCCCGGAGGCAGTCTTTGATGATGCGGTGAATCTGCAAGTCGGGATACCTTCGGATGGGCGACGTGAAGTGGCAGTAGTATGACGTCGCCAGGCCAAAATGGCCTGTGCCGATCACTGAATACTTGGCCTGCTTCATGGAGCGCAGCGTTAAGCGGCTTATGAGCATCTCCTCTGGCGTGCCTTCAATTTTCATCAATAGCTTCTGCAGCTCCTTCGGATGCAATTCATACTGGCCTACATGAATGGAATGCCCAAAATTGTTGATGAATGTGGAGAGCTTTTTGATTTTCTCCTCATCTGGGTTGTCGTGGGTACGGTAGACGAACGGGACCTGCTGCCAGAAGAAATCCTCGGCCACCGTCTCATTTGCAATCAGCATGAGGTCCTCTATAATCTTTGTCGCCACGTTCCGCTCATATGGCAAAATTTCCACGAGCTTTCCCTGCTCATCCAACACCATCTTAGACTCTGGAAAGTCGAAGTCTATGGAGCCGCGCTTCATGCGCTTTTTGCGCAGGATTTGCGCCAGATCCCTCATCCGCTCAAACAATGGCACGAAGTCTTTGTATTCTTCTAACAGGGCATCGTCGCTTTCCTCTAATAATTTCTTCACCGCCGTGTAGCTCATGCGCCGGTCAACGCAGATGACGGTCTCCGCGACCTTATGGTCGATGACCCGCCCTTTTTCATCTATTGTCATGATGCAGCTTAACGCCAGCCTCACCTCGCCCTGGTTTAAGGAGCAGATGCCGTTGGAGAGCGCGTGGGGCAGCATGGGGATTACCCTGTCCACCAGATAGACGCTGGTTCCGCGCTTTAGCGCCTCTACGTCCAATGCGCTGTGCTCCTGCACGTAATTGGTGACGTCCGCAATATGCACGCCCAGGCGGTACTGCCCATTCTCCTTTGTGAGCGTGACGGCGTCGTCCAGATCCTTCGCGTCCTCGCCGTCAATCGTGACTGTCTGCCAGTCCCGTAAGTCCATGCGCCCCGCCATGTCCGCGCCTGTCACGTCTTTTGCCACGCGCGCGGCCTGATTTAATGTCTTTTGCGGAAACTCCATTGGGATTTCATACGCCTTCACTAAGGACAGCACGTCTGTGCCAGGGTCGTTTTGATGGCCTATTATCTCAATGACGCGCCCTTCCGGCTTCTTGCCCTTCTTTCCATAGTCTGTCAGCTCCACAATGACCTTATGCCCGCTCACCGCCCCCATGGAGCGCTCTTTGGGGATATAGATGTCTTTTCCAATTTTCACATTGTCGGGGATGACAAAGCCATAGCCGCCTGCGTCGTCATACGTGCCGACCGTCTGGACAAGCCCATGGGAAAGCACTGCGGCAATTTCCCCCTCCTTGCGCTTTCCGCTGGATGTCGGGCGAATCGCCACTTTTACCTGATCGAGGTAAAACGCCCCGTTCACAAAATCCGCGGGAATGAAGATGTCCCGCTCTTCCCCTTCCACTGCGACGAAGCCGTAGCCCCTTGCATTGCCAAGGAACGTCCCCGTCACAAATTTCCCTTCTGACTTGAAATATTTCCCTTTCTTGGAAACGTCTACCTTCCCTTCCTCCACCAGAGCGTCCAGCACTTCCTGCAATTCGTGGCGCAGCTCTTTTGGGATGGAAAGCAGCATTGCGATTTCCTTTGGCTTCATCGGCACGTACATCTCGTCGTTAATTAGGCCATAAATCATTTTCTTTCGCTTCTTGAATTGTTCTTTTTCCATTTTTCACCTCCGCAACCCGCGGCATATCATTTCTCTTGCCTTAAAATGCTGCTGCCCGCGCCTTTCCTGCGCCATGGCGGCAAGCCCTCCCGAATGGCATAAGAAAAAAGGCTGCCGTATGCGAAACGACAGCCCCCTCATTAAAATCTTCCAATATTCAGCACTGCGGCAATCACCATGAACAGAACCACTAAAGCCCTGGTGAGCTTCACCAGCATACCCTCCATGGAACGTCCTTTATTCTTGCCCCAATATGTGTCCGCCGCGCCTGAGATTGCGCCAAGGCCGGCCGACTTTCCTTCCTGCATTAGAATAATCACTGTCAACGCCAAGCATATTAAGATAAATACGACTGTTACAATTGTCCTTACCACGGGTATTACCTCCTGTTCTCACAACAACTTTTAACAGTATACCATATGCTTGCCTATTTTTCAACCTCTGATTTTCTTTGGATGTGGACATAGAGCGCATATTATAAAAAATCAAGAATAGAAAAGGGCAACTCACGAGAATTGGAAGAACGTTTTTGCCGGAAATTCATTTTTGCAATACCAAAGGCATTGAAAGCCTGAACAAAAAGCTCCAGAACTGCGTGCAATGTTTCAAGCTTTCTGGGAAAACAGCGGCTTCGGCGATGCAAAACAGGAATATAATGCCTTAAATCTGCATTGATGCTTTCAGCTGTAAAGGTATCACTTTTATCGTGAGTATTTCTAATATGCCTGCCCGGATAAACTATATCAATATATCCGAGATAACCATCTGTACAATAATATTTTGCCTGTGGACCGCTGTCAACGATTTTTTGAATTCGATTCGGTGATTTGTCTCCTGCCGCATCAAATCCTACAATCTGTCGCGGCGAGCGGCTTACCATAGTCATAACATATGTGTTTTCCTGGGTTTTGTTATTGGATTTCTTTCCTATAAACCAATATAATTCATCAAGCTCCAAAATATGGAAATCAGTCTTCGCAACCAGAGCCGTTTTTTTTAATCCAGTTATAGACGTTAGCCTTACTGAAACCAAATACCTTTCCCACTCCGCGTCCGCTTGCTCCTGCATAAAATGTTTTTATTGCCTGTTGGCGAACTTCCTCTGGATATTCCCGTGTTTTCGGGTTCAAGGTGTAGTATTTTTTGCATTCCTTGCAAAAGCACCTTTGACTTCCCGAACGGTTTTTTCCTGCATTCACCTGGTTTTCTGTTTTTCCACAGATTGGACATTGCCGACCTGCTTCTTCTCTTGCTTTTCTCATTGTTTTATTTTACCTTCTTCTGCGCTTTTTGTCCACACCCTTTTCTTTTCCTTGCAAGCGGCCCTCCCGTCCCGCTACGGGAATGGCGCGCTGCGGTTAGAACTGAAAGGCGCGCGCGCCGGGATAGACTGCGGAATTGCCAAGCTCCTGCTCGATCCGAAGAAGCTGGTTGTATTTTGCCACGCGATCCGTCCGGCATGGCGCGCCTGTCTTAATCTGCCCGCAGTTTAACGCTACCGCCAGATCCGCGATTGTCGTGTCCTCCGTCTCGCCGGAACGGTGGGAGACGACTGCCGTGTATCCGGCCCTGTGCGCCATTTGAATCGCCTCCATCGTCTCGGAAATCGTCCCGATCTGGTTTAGCTTAATTAAGATGGAGTTTGCGCAGCTTCCGGCAATCCCCTTCCTTAGCCGGGACGTGTTCGTCACAAATAAGTCGTCGCCCACAAGCTGCACCTTGCCGCCCAATTTTTCCGTAAGCTGCTTAAACCCGGCCCAGTCTTCTTCGTTTAACCCGTCTTCTATGGAATACAGCGGGTATTTGCTGCAAAGCTCTTCGTAGAGCAGAATCATCTCCTCCGTTGTGCGCAGGATAGGGACTCCGCCCCCTGCAATTGCGCTTTCCCCTTCGAAGAAATACATCCCTTTCTCTTCATCGTAAAGCTCTGACGCGGCCGCGTCCATTGCGAACACAATGTCCTCGCCGCATTCATAGCCCGCCGCATTCACCGCCTTCACCAGATAGTCGAGCACCTCAAACGCGTCTTTTAAGTCCGGCGCGAACCCGCCTTCGTCCCCGACCGCCGTTGACTTGCCGTCTTTCGCCAAGATTTTCTTTAAGGAATGGTAGACCTCCGCGCCCATGCAAAGGGCTTCCTGAAAGGACTCCGCGCCGACGGGCATAATCATGAATTCCTGAAAGTCCACCGTATTTTTGGCGTGCTTCCCTCCATTTAATATATTCATCATCGGCACCGGAAGCTCACAGGCGTTCGCGCCGCCAAGGTAAAGGTACAGCGGAAGGTGCAGGGCGTTCGCGCTCGCTTTGGCAAGCGCAATTGACACGCCAAGCATGGCGTTTGCGCCAAGCCGCTTTTTGTTTTCTGTCCCGTCCAGCTCAATCAGCCGGGCGTCGATTTTTTTCTGATTTAACGCATTTTTGCCGACCAGCTCTTTGGCTATCTTGTCATTGATATGAGAGACCGCTTTCTTCACGCCGGCCCCGCCATAGCGCTTGTCCCCGTCGCGCAGCTCCACCGCCTCAAACCGCCCGGTGGACGCGCCGGAGGGAACCGCCGCCCGCCCCATGGAAATCCGCTTCGTCTCGTGGTTTTTCACGACTACCTCCGCCTCTACGGTGGGGTTGCCCCTCGAATCCATAATCTCACGGCCAAACACTTCCATAATCTCTAAATATGCTTTCATAAGAAACTCCTTTTTTCGGTATTTTCTTATTAGTGTTTGCCGGAACAGAAATAATATACAGGAAACTGCCTGTCATTTTCCTTCGGCGTTTCCGACTTGAGCCAAATCCCTCGTCTTCTCCTCCAGCCATTTTTGAAAATCCCCTTCCGGTTTCCATTCAGCATAGGCCATCTTCATATTGCCATAGACAATTTCCGTGTTTGGGCGGTTCTTTCCTAGCAACGACACGAAAATTTTGTACGCCTTCTCATAATAAGATATCGCATTCTCATACCTTCCCTGAACTTGATAAACCCCTGCCAGGTTATTGTAGCTCGCGGCTGTGTCTGGATGCCCTTCCCCAAGCGCCTTTTCCCTTATCCTCAACGCCTTTTCGTGCAATTCTTCCGCCTCTTTATATCTCCCCCGCCTTCCATATAACTCTGCCAACTCATACTCAATCTCTGCTGTCTCCAAATGCCCTGCTCCCAACGCTTTTTCCTTGATTCTACGCGCGCTTAACAGCAGCCTCTCCCCCTCATCATACCGCGCCTGAAGGAACTCATTTTTGGCCCTCTCTACCAGGATGTATGCATCTGCAAGCTTTTGCTTTAACTCCTCCGAAGCCCACTCCGCTTCTTTATGCTTATCTCCTGCCAAAAGCGGCAAACCGTCTTTTCTTCTCTTCCTCTCATAACTATGAAACGGAATTCGAAGCTTTACAAAAGAATAAAAGTCATACGCTTCTTTCGCTAGCCTGTCATCCCAAAAAGGCGTAACTAGAAAAATAATATTTTTCCCGAGGCCCTCTATCATATCTCTGCTAAAGTTTAACCTCTTCAAGCTCTCCTGGGTCTGCACTGCAAGATGAAAGTAGGCAATCATGAAGCGCTTCGTTTCTGCAAATCCCGCAGCCCATTCTTGCAGCTCACGAAACGAATATTCCCCCGGACGCTGCCTGCAGTCATAAATCCCCACTGTCCCCTGCCTGTACAGATCCACAATTTCTTTCTGCGCGGCCTCATCCGCAATCACAAGGTAGATGCCTTGCTCTGATTGATTGAGAATCCAGCCTAAGGTCCGATACCCTTCCTGATTACTCTCTGGCATTCTCTATCATCCCCTGTTCCCTAAAGAAATCCGCCACTAAGGGATGCACATTATGCCATCGTTTCCCATTATATTCCAGCACGACAGACGCCTGAAGCATCTGCAAAAGCATCTCCTTATCCTCAATCCGCTCCTTATTCCCGTTATAAATATTCAGCAGGAATGGATAGTCCTTTTTTTCAATGCGCCTCGTCAATGATGTCTTTATCTCCTCTAATGCACGCGCTGCGTCTTCCATAGAGATTGTCTCACTCTCTCTGCGCTCCGCTCTTTTTGCAGATGCATTTATCACAGAAAATAAATCCCTAAGGGAGCCGCCGGTGCGCGCAATCAGCCGTTCCAGGACGTCTTCTTCAAATAATTCCAGATTCGCCCGTTTTTTCACAATTTCCGTTATAATCGCAATCCCTTCCCTGAAAGGCTCATTTTCGATTGTCGCAATCTTAATCATCGGAAGCGTCTTGATGGTAAAATAACTCTCCATCGCTGAAAACCTGGCGTCATAAGAAAGGGCGATCGGAAATGTGTAGATGACCAGAAACGGCATTCCAGAAAGAATTGCCGCGTAATGATAAAATACCTTCCATGCGTCTTCTGGATTCAGCTTATCCAAATCCTCAAAAATAATAATAGGGTTCTTTCCTTCGTCTTTCTTTGCAGCTTCTTTTGCCAGATTCTCCAGGATTTTCACCCAATCACTGAAACGGGCGCTTATTTTTCTCCGGTATTCCTTTCTTGTTTCCTCATTGTACTTCAAATCTGCTTTTATTTTTGAAAATATGTCAAAAATTCCTGCGAAAATGCCTTTCGTTTTCACGGATACGCCTGTTTCGATAGAAGCCGCCTCACATTCAGAAGCAATGATGGTCTCTGTCCCCTCATGCCAAAAATTCTGAATCTCCTCTAAAACGCTTTCCTTTATCTCACATCCCGCTTCTTCTGCAGTTTCTAACAGCGCCTCTCCCATTAGGATGAAAAGATCCGAATACACAAGATTAAATAAATTCAAATCCATGCTGCAATGGATAGTCTTCACCCGATATCCGGCGTTCGCCAGCCGTTCAGACATCCTGTTAAGCTCTGTGCTTTTTCCGCATCCCCTATGCCCCAACAGCAGGCACGCTCTATGCTCTTCTAAGCCCCGGCAAATATCAAAAATATCTTCTATCGGTGAACTATACTTATCGCTTGTACGGTACTCCATGGTGTCCTTACAGTAAAACTTCGCCATCTGCTCCCTTTGCAGCGGCGAAGACGAAAACGCATTGAGCATTTCGGAAACTCTGTTTGCATATTGCATTAAAAAATCCTCCCTTTTCCTTTCGTGGCATTCGTCAAATGGAAATGCAAGCATTCCCTTTTTTCTCATTGCTCGCACATTTGTACCATTTGAAATTTTGAGAGTCAAAAAACCATCTCACTTTACACAATCATATATCGCCTTCCTCAATCCAAGGACATATTTTCTGATATCTATTACATCTTGAGAATAGATATCTTGCCTTTTTGAAAGGCTGTCTGTATATCTATTTGAAAGGTTTTATATTTTGGCGTTGGCGCCCTGCCTCCCAGGAAAATTTCTAACATACCAACTCTTACCATATCATGCACAAACTTATCAAAAGCAGAGATGCATTGAACCCACTGCCACCTTAGTAAGTCACTGGCATCCACAGGCGCTGTCATAGCTTTTTCAAAGTAATTATATAATACCTCAACATTTTCTGTATCTTTTACGAGGTTCATAAATCTTTGGTAGGATTGTATCATTTACATTAACTCCATTATAACTTGAACTATTGTTTCATATATACGATCAAACCGCTGCCTTTTTTCCTCCATACCGTCATAAATTTTTCCAGCGGTTCCCATATCTTTTTTTGTTAATGCAAAAACTGGAAGCAATGCCTCATTTGCTTTCTGTATTAATGCTCCAAACTCTGGAATTTCACCCAAAGTCCTATTCTCTAATATTCCGTTTTGCATCAGGCAGTTAATGTCAAAAATCATA
>CANTEO010000007.1 GCA_947652855.1 uncultured Roseburia sp.
ATTAGTGACGGAAGTTGGCGCCAATGCAAAGATGAATGAGTTTTCCGCCATTATGGGATTATGTAATTTAAAGTATATTGACGCTCAGATAGAAGAACGGAAAAAGCGTCATGACTGTTATGTTTCCGCTTTGGAGGCGATAGAAGGAATCCGGATTTTTGAGCAGGAAGGCGTAGAGAAGAATTACGCCTATTTCCCGATTTTGGTGGAAGAAAGCTGCCGCCTAAGCAGAGACGAGGCGTATGCCCTGTTAAGGGAACACGGCATATATTCCAGGAAATATTTTTATCCGCTGACTTCCGATCAGGCTTGCTTTAAAAATAAATATCGTCAATTAATGTTAGGCAATGCCAGAAAGCTGTCGCGGCAAGTATTGGTTTTGCCTCTTTATGCAGATATGGATTTTGACGTGATTGAGGAAATCGCCAAAATTGTCGCGGGGGGGGGTAAAAAATGAAACTGGCAATTATGCAGCCGTATCTCTTTCCCTATATCGGATACTGGCAATTGTTGAATGCTGCGGACAAATTTGTGGCTTTGGACGATGTGGCTTTTATTAAGCGGGGCCATATCAACCGAAACCGGATTCTGATTAACGGGTCGGCATATCTATTTACGGCGCCTGTGCAGTCGGCTTCGCAGAACCGCTTGATTATGGATACAAAACTGCGTTTTGACGAGAAGGAACGGGCGAAATTTCTTTTGAGGATCGAAAATTCGTATAAACGCGCGGGGCAGTTTGGCGCCGTAATGCCGTTTCTGGAAAAAATCATATGGCGGCAAACGGAAGATTTGACAGAGCTGATTTTGTTTAGCTTACAGGAAGTGATGGCCTATCTTGGGATCAAGACGGAGCTTTTGCGCTCTTCGGAAATAGATAAGGATCCCTCCCTAAAGGCGCAGGATCGGATTTTAGAAATTTGCAGGCGCCTGGACGCGGACACTTATATCAATCCTTCTGGAGGAAGGGCCTTGTATCAGTCAGAGGCGTTTGCCAGGCAGGGAATGAAGCTGTTTTTTTTGGACACGCGATTTGATAAAGTGAAGTATCGGCAGTTTCAAGAAGAGTTTGTGGAAAATTTGTCCATTTTGGATATTTTGATGTTTAATGAGGTGGAGCAGATTAAGCGATTTTTAGAGGAGTACGATTTAAATGGATAAGAAAAGAGTAATTTTGTTTGGGGTAAGCAAGGTTGCGGACATTGCTTACAGCAGCATAAAGGACGACGATGGATCTGACTTGGAGCCTGTGGCGTTTACGGTGGACAGGGAATATCTTTGCGAAGCCGAGAAGTTTGGCTTGCCAGTCGTGGCGTTTGAAGAGGTGGAAAAGAGCTATGATCCGTCGCAGTACGATATGCTGATAGCGATTGGCTATCATAATATGAATGCGGTAAGGGAGGAGAAGTGCAGGCAGGCCGAGGAGAAAGGCTATTCGCTTGCAAGCTTCATACATTCTAAAGCAGATGTCCCGTCAACGGCCCGCGTGGGAAAAAATGTGATGCTTTTGAATGGGGTGAGCATAGGGCCGTTTTCCACAATTGGCGACAATGTGTCCTTATATTCCGGGGCGGTTGTGTCGCATCATTCGTCAGTCGGGAACAACGCTTGGATTACCTCGGGTACGGTCATCGGGGGCAACACGACGGTTGGCGAGAATTGCTTTTGCGGCATAAACTGCACGATCGGCCATAATGTGAAGATCGGGAGGCGCAACTTTATTGGGGCGAATGCGACAGTGACGAAGGATACGGAAGACGAGTCTGTGTATATTGTGCCGGACACGCCAAAATACAGGCTCAATACAGCGCAATTTATGAGATTATTTCAATTCGATTAGGAAGGTTGGTAGAGATATGAAGAAATTAGAAAAAGTAGTTGCAGAGACGTTTCACCTAAGCGAATCAGAGGTGACAGACAGCATGGAAATGAAAACCGTTGATTCTTGGGACAGCCTGACGCATATGGAGCTGATCGCGAACTTAGAATGTGAGTTTGACATTGAATTTACGGCAGATGAGATTATGGAAATGACGACAGTGGCGCAGATCAGAAAATTATTAGAGGCAAAAACAAATGGAAATTAAGGATAAGACAATTTTAATCACAGGCGGATTGGGAAGCCTTGGCGGCGGCATTGCCGCGGCGCTGGAGGAAAAGGGCGCAAGGATCATTATTTTCGACCAGGCGGCTGATGGGGCTAAAAACGCATATAAAGTAGACGTTACAGACGAAGCGGAAATACAGGATGCTTTAGGGCGCGTCGGAACGATAGACGTGCTGATTAACTGTGCGGGGGAAATCTACTCGGAGCCGCTGCTGAATGTCATGAGAAGAGAACGCCATGCAAAGGCCAGCTGGGACAGGATCATTGGCAATAATCTGACGAGCTGTTTTTTGGTAAGCTCTCAGGTGGCCGAAAAAATGGCGGCAAGCAGAACGAAAGGGCTTATCATTAACTTTAGCTCGATTTCCGCAAAGGGCAATATGGGGCAGGCGGCATATTCAGCGGCAAAGGCGGGAATAGAAGCGTTTACGAAGGTGCTTGCCAAAGAGCTTGGGATGTTTAAGATCAGGGCGTGCGCGATTGCTCCGGGCTTTATTGAGACGCCGTCTACAAAAACGGCATTATCGGAAAGCATGATTGACTTTTGGAAAAAAGAGACGCCCCTTCGCAGGTTAGGGGCATTGGATGACATCATATCTACTATAGAATACATGATTCATACGGATTATCTGTCGGGAGCAGTGATCCCCGTTGACGGAGGGTTGACAATATAATATGAGCAAGCCATTGAATCGAGAGGAAATCAAACGGATTTATAAGAATCAGGCAATCTGCTTTCCCATGATTATGGGAGTGATTGAGGGAACTTCAGAGGGAATGGTATATTGTGATGACGCGGAGAGGCCCAAGCATCTGTTTGTAAGGAATAAGTTTGGATTTTGTCAGGAATTTTTTGAAAGCTTTTCAGAAGGCTTTTTCAGGCAGACCGTGGTGAAGATCCTCGAAGACGCGCGGCGCCCGAAATTAAGAATGTATCTGCCGACAGCCAAAACGGCGGATTTTTTGAGAGGGAATGAGAGCGTGGCAGTATGTGAGAGGGTGCATTTTAAGCACAATGCAAAAAACAATGCGTTTGCCGGCCATACGGCGGGCATTTTGAAAAATGCCAAATTTTCGGCCGGGGGCGGGTATTTTGGGTTAATTGCCCGGTATTACAGGGATGAGAATGAGTTTATGGAAAATGCGATGCCAGTTGTGGCATATGACGAGAATAAAAAGGAAATCGGAGTTATTTATAATACGGCGAAAGGAGATGGGAATTGCGAAGTTGACGTTTTGGTTGAAGAGCAATATAGAAAGCGAGGGATCGGAAAAGCCCTGGTGCAGTCGTTCATTGAGCTTTGCCAGGAAAAGGGGCTGGTTCCTAACTGGGATTGCTATTCAAATAACGTTCCATCTATGAAGTTGGCGGAACGGTGTGGGTTTGAGCCTGTTGGGACATATCCATTTTATAATATAGACGTCTTTTCTGGATAGTTGTTTTTAGGACGGTCAATTTCCAATTCTCTATATTTGATATGGACAGTACATGAGCAGTATGTCATCATAAAGAAAGGAGACGGCTTCATTCGGTTTGAGATTTACGGAGAGGATGAATCGAAGAAGGCATAGAATGCAATATGGTATGGGAAAAGAAAGGCTTGATTATTGCTGCAGATGGGCAGAGGGAATGGATGAACTCACATATACAAAATCCATTTGCTGTAGAATTTGACTCATTTGTCCGGGTATATTTCACGACACGCCCAAAGCCGGTAGACGGGCAGTATAAGAGCGTGACGGCTTTTATGGATTTGGACAAGCAGGATCTTTCGAAGGTCATCCGCATATCGGAAAAGCCGCTGCTTGATTATGGAAAAGAAGGCACATTTGACGAGCATGGCGTCATGCCCGGTTCCGTCGTGCATAAGGGAGGCTCGGAATATTGGCTGTATTATGCCGGATGGAGGCGGACGGTTTCTGTTCCATATGCCTGGTCGCTTGGCTTGGCTGTCAGCAAGGATAACGGCGAGACATTTGAGCGCTTTGGGGATGGGCCGATTATGGCGGCGTCCTACAATGACCCATATTTGCTGGCGGCTCCCAGAAGCGTATTTTGTGAGAATGGCATTTGGCATATGCTGTATGGATCCGGAACGGGTTGGGTTACGGATCAGGGAAGGAAGGAGTCGATGTATTTAAATCGGCACGCAGTCTCCGAGGATGGAATCACATGGAAGCGAGATGAAGGTTATTGCGTTTCGACAGTCTATGAGGATGAAAGCCAAAGCGCATGCTGTTCGGTTAAGATAGGCGATACCTATCATATGTTCTTTCCTTACAGGCATAGCATAAATTTTCGCAACAAGGAGCGGGGATATCTGATAGGATATGCGTATAGCAAGGATTTAAAAGAATGGATCAGAGATGATGAACGCGTGGGGATTGATCTGTCACAGTCCGGGTGGGACAGTGAGATGATTTGCTATCCCTATGTGATTGAGATAGAAGGGAGACTGATTATGTTTTATTGTGGAAATGGATTTGGGCAATCCGGCATGGGATATGCAGAGTTAAAGAATGGCAGGCATTTTGGGACCGGGGGGGGGATTTAGAGAAGAGAATATCCGAACCCCTTTAAACGCGTATTTTGAAATTTGCGTATCGTTACAATGCGTTGCTTAAAGGAGGGGATATGATGAAGAGTTCAGAAAACAATTGCGTCCCAGAGGATTTCCTGGATGTGCTGTGTGATCCTGTCACAAGGCAAAGCCTGTCTTTAAAAGACGGAAAATTAATAAGCGGTTCCGGAACGGAGTATGAGATCCATCATCAGATACCGGATCTTGTTTTTATAACGGATCAAGAAAAAAATCAATATGCGTTAGAGTTATTCAAGGAGAAGGCGAACATATATGACGAGCACCAGCATTTATCATTTGAGACATTTTGCTGTAAGGAAGAGGATGTTCGGAACCAATTGATCTCCAGGTTAAATTTGAACAGAGGCGCAATGAAGGTGCTGGAGCTGAATGCAGGGACTGGCAGGGATACCGTTTTGATTCAAAAAAAGCTAAGTGAGGATTCTAAGCTTTATGCTCAGGATATTTCTTTGGATATGCTTCAAGTATTAAAGTCCAAATTTAACGAAGGAGAGGTTTATCTGACGCAGAGCAATGCAGAGGCCCTTCCATACAAGTCAAATTCGTTTGACGCCGTTTATAGTTTTGGCGGCGTTGGGATGGAAACGTATTCCGACACGCGCAGGCAGATGCAGGAGATATGCCGCGTGGCGAAAAAAGGCGCAAAAGTTGTGATCGGCGGGCTTGGCATGGCCGAATGGCTGAAAGAGAGCGAGTTTGGCCGGATTTTGATCAATCATAATGCGCATTATAAAAACCGTTTTAATCTTGCGGCCCTGCCTGTAGACGCAAGGAACGTAAGCATAAGCTGGATTTTAAACGGGGCCGGCTTTTGCCTTGAGTTTGAGGTTGGAGAGGGGGAGCCGGATGCGGATTTTGATTTTGCAATCCCCGGCGTAAGAGGAGGCACATTAAGGACCAGATATTATGGAAAGATGGAAGGGGTCAGCCCCGAGACAAAACGGCTTGTACAAGAAGCGAGGGAAAAATTAGGCATATCCATGTATGATTTTTTGAACAGGACGCTACAGGAAACGTCAAAACAGATTCTGAAAGGGGAGGAAACGGAATGAAGTGGATAAAAAAAGGACAAATTTTTGAGCCGAGCGGGGAGCATTCATGGATGAATTCCCATATCTGTCCCCTTGCAGCGATTGTTTTAGAAGACAGGATACGCGTGTTCGTCTCTACCAGGACAAAACAGGACAGCGAAGGGAATTATGTCTCCTATCCGACTTTTTTGGATTTGGACGTTCAAGATCCGAAGAATATTCTGTATATCCATAACCGGCCAATTTTGGAATTGGGCGGGCTTGGGGCGTTTGACCAATACGGGATTATGGTCTTAAAGCCGTTGCGGGTTCAAAAAGAGCTGTATTTATACTACGCGGGGTGGCAGAGGCTCGCCTGCAGCAAAGCCCCATATCAGATCATGGTAGGGCTGGCTGTCAGCAAGGATGACGGCCTGACGTTTCAAAAGGTTTCAGACGGGCCGATTTTGGGAATTGACATGGAGGATCCCATCGGAGTTGGGAATGTATTTGTCTTAAAAAAAGATTGTTACCATATGTATTACACTTCCATTATACGTTGGGAAAACAGTAAGATAAAGCCGACCATTTTGTATGACATTAAGCATGCCGTTTCAGAGGACGCGATTCATTGGAAAAAGGACGGAAAAGTCATCATAAAGGATGATGAGAGGGGCGGATGCGTCGCGCCGACCATTTTTGAGTACAATGGAATGTACCGGATGCTTTTTGGATACCGCCCGGCTTTTGAGGCGGACGGGACAACCGGAAAATATAAGATGGGATATGCAGAGTCAGAAGATTTGCTTCACTGGACGAGAAAGGACGAAGAAGCCGGGCTTTCTGTGTCAGAGTCTGGATGGGACAGTGAAATGGTCTGTTACCCTCACGTAGTGAAGGTGAAGCAGAAATGGCTGATGTTTTATTGCGGGAATGGATTTGGGGCCGGCGGGTTTGGCTATGCCGAGCTGGACGCAGAAGAATAGAGAAGGAGCGTAGGAATGGAAAAAATAGATCAATTGTACAGTGATTTTCATAAAAGCCGTTTAGGCGTCCATTGTTATCCAAACGAATTTTTGGTGAGGACCATGTTGGGATCCTATCCTGACTTAACGTTATCTCACGACTACAAAGGAAAAAATGTGCTGGATTGGGCGTGTGGAGACGGAAGGAATCTTATTTTGCTGCATAATTTGGGCTTGCGCCTTCATGCGTTTGAGATAACGGACCGTATCTGTGAGGGCGTGAAGGAACGAATGGAAACGTTTGGAATTGAGGCGGACATCAGGACGGGAAGGAATAGCCACGTGCCGTTTGAAGCGGATCTGTTTGATTATATTGTAGCGTCGTCTTCCATTTATTACGTGGATCATGGCGACAGCTTCCACAGCAATTATAACGAATTGACGCGCGTGCTGCGCAGCGGCGGGTATGCGATCGTGACTCTTCCGCATCCAAAAACCTTTATTTTAGAGGATGCGGTTCCGTTGGAGGACGGGCATTATCAAATCACGAAGGATCCCTATGGCTTACGGAATGGGGATATCTTTAAGGTCTTTCATGACAGGCAGGAGATTATAGACGCATTTTCAGGCGATTTTACAGATATCTGCATCGGTATGCAGGATGAGGATTATTACGGCATGCATATTCAATTATGGCTGGCCGTCATGAGGAAAAAATAAGAGGAAAGGCAGGGAGCTTGGGATGTATGCATATAATTTGGGGCAGGCGTTTGCTGCCGCCGTCAGGGAAAATAGAGAAAAGACGGCGATTATCTTTGATGGGGCAGACAGGGTCACGTTTCAGGAGCTGGATATTCTGTCAAATCAGCTTGCAAATTTCTTTTTGGGGCAAAAGATAGAAAAAAGAGATGTGATCGCCATTCAAAATAGAAAATCTCCATATGGCTTCGCCGCAATGATCGCCTGTCTGAAATTAGGGGTGATTTATACCAATTTTGACTATACCAATCCCAAAGAACGGATCTTGAAAATCCTTCACACGGCGGAGCCTAAATTGGTATTTGCGGATGAGCGCAATGAAGCGATTGAGGAAATCTGCCAGGAGCTGCACATGAAATACATTGCCGTCAGCCAATGCCAAGAAGCGGTCTTGCAGCAAAAAGAGAGCGTAAGCTCCTTCTGGCTGGAGGGCGTGACCGGCAATATGCCGGCGTATATTATGTTTACGTCCGGCTCGACCGGCGTTCCAAAGGGAGTGTTGATTCGGCAGGGCAGCCTCTTAAATTTTATAAAATGGGGAAAGGCGCAATATCAGCTTACAAAAGATGACATTCTGACAAATGTAAACCCGATTTATTTTGACAATTCGGTATTTGATTTTTATTGCTCGGTATTCAATGGGATCACGATGGTTTCTGTAACGAAAGAAGTAGTGGAAAAGCCAAAGGAGATGCTAAGGGTAATTGAGGAAAACGGATGCACCTTCTGGTTTAGCGTTCCCTCCATGCTGATCTACCTTATGAATTTGAAATTGCTCACAAAAGGCCGTTTGACGGATATTAGGGCCTTCTCATTTGGAGGGGAAGGCTATCCGAAAGAATTGCTTAGGAAATTATACAGCATATATAAGGATTCGGCAAAATTTTATAATGTGTATGGCCCGACAGAAGGGACGTGCATATGCTCCGCGTATGAGATTACTGAAAAAGATATGGAGGAAGACGGTCTTGCGCCGTTGGGGCGGCTTTCTGCTAATTTTGAATCTGTCATTTTGGATGAAAACGGGGAGCAGAATACAGTGGGCGAGCTGTGCCTGATTGGGGAGCAGTTGGCCTTAGGATATTATAACGACAAGGAGCGAACCGAAGCCTCTTTTGTGGAATGCCCCCAGATCGGCGCATATAAAGAGCGGATGTATAAGACGGGCGACCGGGTGGAGCTGGCGGAAGGAAAGCTCTACTTCAGAGGCAGGATAGACAACCAGATTAAGCATATGGGATATCGCATTGAGCTGGAGGAAATTGAGAATGCCTTAATTAAGATACCCGGATTAAAGCAGTGCGCGGCGATACATACGGTTTCTAAGAATGGGTTTTCGAAAATTGTGGCTTTTGTGGCGTGCGAGGAGTCTCAAGAAGTGGACATACGGAAGGAATTAAAAAAGTATTTGCCGGGGTACATGATTCCAAACGCCATTGAGCATTTAGATGAGCTGCCTAAGAATGCGAATGGGAAAGTGGATCGAGTGTTTTTAAAGCAGCAATATGAGGCGTGAGTTTAAACATGAGGCATGGAGGTTAGATATGTCAAAAAGAAACTGCCCGGTATGCGGCGGGCGTCAATCAAAAGCAATCAAGCAGATCAGGATGAAGATCCCTTCGGATTACCGCCTGCCTGAGACATATGGCGTGGCAGCCTGCGAAAATTGCGGCTTCGTTTATGCGGACACCTCTGCATCCAAGGAAGATTACGACTGGTATTACGCCCATTGTAATTTTTATGGGGATGACAGCAAGGACGATAACAGCGAGCGTTATGAAATGACCGAGGAGCTTTTAGAGCGGTTTTTTCAGAAAGATTCTAAGTTGTTGGAATTGGGGGCTGGCAACGGACGGTTTGAAGTGGCGTTGAAGCGGAACGGCTATACGGATGTGACGGGGACGGATCCATCCGCTGAAAGCGTCGCGCGGCTTTTGAATGAGGGGATCCGGGCATATGCCGCAAGTATCTATGATGAAGTGCATAAGGAAGAAATGGGGAAATACGACGGCATATTTTTGTTTGAGGTGGCGGAGCATTTGCTGTTTCCGGGGAAGGGCGTGGAAAATGCCGCTAAGATGCTGAAAAAAGACGGCGTGTTTATCATCAGCGTGCCGGACTATTCGCAGATTGGAGCGGATAAAAGCCCAGTCGCAAACTATTTTAACTTAGAGCATATCAATTATTTTTCAGAAAAATCCCTAAACAGCCTATTGGCGAGGTTCGGAATGGAGCGCGTTGCGCAAAAGCGATATGGAGTGGATTTGGTGCAGGCATACCGCAAAACCGGATCTGTGGGGCCGATGGAAAAGGATACGGCCACAGAGACGGCGGTTTGCGAATATTTTGGGCAAAAGAGGGAGCAGGAAGAGCGGGTGAAGGCTTTGATCGCTGAATTAAGAGCGGCAAAGACAGAGCTGTTTGTCTGGGGAACAGGCTCCTATGTCATGAGCCTTTTTGCCACGACCGATTTGGGGCAGTGCAATATAAAAGGTTTTCTGGATAACAATAAAATTAAGCAGGGGCGGGAAATGTTTGGCCTTCCCATTTATCCGCCCTCTTATTTGAAGGAGGAAGGAGCCGCGGTTTTGGTCTGCTCCATGCTGAATGGAGAATGCATCAAAGAGCAAATTGAAAAAATGCACAGTGAGGTTTGTGTGTTCCTGGCATAAGATCGAGTAAAAAAGGGATTGACATCCGTTCATAGAAAGCCCTGCAGAGCCTGACTGCCCATATAAGGCAGTTGGGCTTTTTTTGTCTGTAAAAAACTACTTGACCTGTCGTAGTAATTGTGCTATTCTATACACGTAAAAGTACTACGACAGACATAATACATAGAGGAGGAAGCGTAATGATTAGCAGTGACGGCATCCGCGGCTACACAGATATGATGATCCTTTGCCTGATTTTGCATGAGCCTTCCTATGGCTATGAGATTTCCAAATCAATAAAAGCGCGTACAGAGGGCAAATATGCCATTAAGGAAACGACGCTTTACTCTGCATTTACCAGACTTGAGAAGAACGGCCATATCGAATCTTTCTATGGAAGTGAGACGAATGGAAGAAGAAGGACGTATTACCGGATTACGGATTTGGGGAGGGAATTCTACTGCGAAAAATGCAGGGAATGGGATCTGACGAAGGAAGTCGTGGAGAAGTTTTACAATTGCATCTAAGAACAGACAGGAGGATTTGTATGGAGACGATCAGGAGCTATATTGAAAATTTGTTTCGCAATTACCCCAATACGCCGAATGTAAGCAAGGCAAAAGAGGATTTGCTTGGCATCATGGAGGATAAATACTATGAGCTGAAAGCGGAGGGCAAATCGGAAAATGAGGCGATTGGCATTGTGATCTCAGAGTTTGGGAGCATGGATGAAATCGCTCCGGAGCTTGGGATGGATGAAAAAGTGGCTGCGGAGGGAACGGGCATAAATGACGCGGCTGAAGTGAAGAGGATCACGTTAGCGCAGGCGGAAGGCTTTTTGAAGGCGCAGGAGGCGTTTGGCGCAAGGATAGGGATTGGCGTGGCGTTTTGCATCCTGTCCCCTACTATAAGCGTCGTTTCGGAGGCTATGATGGATGTGGGCCTTTTGCCGGAGCCGCTTGCGGAAATAATGGGCGGGGTGGGCCTGTTCCTTATGGTCGCCGTGGGAGTCGCCATTTTCATCATCAGTGGAATGGTGAACGGGAAGTATGAGGAATATAAGAAGAAACGCATTTTGCTGGATGAAGGCGCAAAAAGAGCCTTAACAGAGCGGCAGGAGGGCTTTCAAAGAGGGCATGGCATAAAAATTGCGATTGGCGTAGTTCTGTGCATTTTAAGCGTAGTGCCGACCTTTGTGATAGGGGAGGTTTTTGTGGGAGATTCGGTCGAATGGATCGCGGACCTTTCCGGGATCAGCCTGTTTGTACTAGTGTCAATCGGCGTATATTTGTTCATTAGCACAGGGACGAAGCAGGGAGCGTACGAGGTTTTATTGGGAAAAAATCAAGCCGTTTGCAATTCTGCCTTGGAGAAGAAGAAAAAGAAAAGAATTTCTATTGTTGCGTCCATTTATTGGCCGATTGTGACGGCGGGATACATCGCGTGGAGCTTTTTTACGATGAAATGGGGATTTACCTGGATTATCTGGCCGATTGCAGGCATCCTGTTTGGTGGGATCAGTGGAGTGATCACATTGGCGTCGGCAGAGGAGTAGAGAGGCGTAAAGGGAAATGAGCGGCTTGCATCTATAAAGCGCGGCTGTCGCTTGGCGATTGTTCAATCGTTTGGGCGGCAGCCGCGTTTTTTCGCTTAGGCGCCGCGCCGTGGCGTCCGCTGACTTATCCGCGCAAAGCAGCGTCTATATACGCATAACGCCAAGCAAAACAGGGCGTCGCTTCAGTCCTTCTTTTTGGATGGGTCGGCTTTCGCCTTGTCTGGCTTATGTTTGGGCTTCGCCTTTTTTCCAGAAGAGGAGAAGGTGCGGCCTGTTTCGATATAAAGCGTCTTTTTGTCATCCGGGATCGCTCGGTAGATATTGACAAGATGGCGTTCTTCCGCGTTGTAGGGCGTGTCTTGCGGCTCTCTTAGCGCGGTCAGCCCATAAATGTAGTCCGTCGTGGTGTGGAAATAAGAGGCAAGCCGAATAATCGTTTTTGCATCTGGTTGACGGCGGTTTTGGATGTAGCCATTTAAAGTCGTTGTTGAAATGTTCAGGGATTTCGCCAGTTCCTTCTGCGTAATTCCCTCCTGTTCCAGCAGATTTCTCAGTCGGGCTCCGATATCCAAATGTCATTCCCCCTCTCAATGAGAGATATTTTATAGTAAATTCGCGAATGACATATTGAAAATCCGCAAAAAGCAGAAGAAATAAATTTGGAAACATAATAATACGCGGTGCGAATACCGAATACTCAATTGGAAAAGAAAATCAGATCCACCCTCCGTCAAAGGCGATGACCTGCCCGGTCAGGTAAGCGGGCGCAGCCGCAAGCTGAAGGAGAAAATCGGCGACGTCGCCTGGCGGCGCAAAATAGCCCGCCGGAATCGTTTCCGCCAATTGGCTGCGTTCGAGCGGGTCAAGCCCGGCGTTCATGTCTGTGTCAATAACGCCGCAGGCCACGGCGTTTACCTGAATGTTGCTTGGCGCAAGCTCCTTGGCAAGGGCCTTGGTGAATGCGTTGACGCCGCCCTTAGATGCGGAATAGGCCGCCTCGCAGGATGCTCCGTACAGGCCCCAGTCGGAGGAGATATTGATGATTTTGCCGGATTTTTGGGACAGCATATAAGGGATTGCGCATTTGCAGCAGGCGAACACCGAGGTCAGGTTGGTTCGAAGAAGCTGCTCCCATTTTTCAATGGGCATCTCGTGGAGCAGGCCGATATGGGAGATGCCCGCGTTGTTGATTAAAACGTCTATCCCGCCGCAAAATGCGCGGATTTCCTCAAACATCCGGCGCACAAAGGCAATATCCCCGGCGTCTCCAAACTGGCAGAGCGTTTGAATATGGAATTCGCCTTCCAGCTTTTCTGAGAGCCGGCGAAGCTGTCCTGTCGAATTAAGGCAGTTTAAAATAACGTCATATCCCTCTTTTGCAAATGCGCGCGCGGCGGCCTGCCCGATCCCGCGGGACGCCCCTGTGATGAGGGCTGTCTTTCGTTTCATGTGAATGCCTCCTGATCTCATATTTTAGCAAGGATGAAGCCTATTGTAGAAGAAAGCGGGATGAGATGCAAGTGGTTGGGGCGCAAAATGTTCAGATATGGAAAAGATGGGGCGGGGAGATTGAAAATATCCCCAAAGCCCTTTATAATGTGAGAAGCCAAAGCAGGGAATAGAGAGGCGCGTAAGACTGAAGAAAGAAGGATGGACATTTCGCATGAAATCATTAGTGATAGCAGAGAAGCCTAGCGTGGGCAGGGACATTGCCAGAGTGATGGGCTGTAAGCAGGGAGGAAACGGATATTTAGAAGGGAAGGAATATGTCGTGACTTGGGCGTTGGGGCATCTGGTGGAATTGGCGGATCCGGAAAGCTACGGCGACCAGTGGAAGGAGTGGAAGATGGAGACGCTGCCCATGCTTCCGGAACGGCTGGAAATCCAGGTGATCAAAAAGACGGGCGGGCAGTTTCAAGCCGTAAAGAGGCAGATGTGCCGTAAGGACATCGGATGCATTATCATAGCCACAGACGCGGGAAGGGAAGGCGAGCTGGTGGCGCGCTGGATTATCCGAAAAGCAGGCGTGAAAAAGCCGATGAAGCGGCTGTGGATCTCTTCGGTGACGGATAAGGCGATCCGCCAGGGATTTGCGAATCTAAAGGACGCCAGGGAGTACCAGAGCTTATATGAGGCCGCGGTGGCGCGGGCGGAGGCTGACTGGATGGTGGGCCTGAATGGCACAAGGGCCTTGACGATTAAGCATAATGCGCAGCTTTCCTGCGGAAGGGTGCAGACGCCCACGCTTGCCATCATTGCCAAGAGGGAGGCGCAAATCAAAGGATTTCAGCCAAAGGAGTATTATGGGCTAAAGATGAAGGGCGCAGGGGCGGCCTGGACATGGAAGTCGCCGCAGGGTAAAAGCAGCGTCTTCTCTAAGGCAGAGGCGGAGCGCGCCAGGGACCTTGTCATGGGCAAAACGGCAGTCGTGGAGGAAGTGAAAAAGAAGCAGCAGAAATCGTTTGCGCCGCTGCTCTATGACCTAACGGCTTTGCAGCAGGACGCGAACCGGATGTTTGGGTTTTCCGCCAAGCAGACGCTGGATTATATGCAGGCTCTGTATGAACGCCACAAAGCCGTGACATATCCCAGGACGGATTCCCGCTATCTTACGGCGGATATTGTGGAGACGCTGCCAGAACGGGTCAGGGCTTGCCGCAGCGGCATTTACGCATCGGTCTGCGGGAAGCTTTTGAAAGCGCCGATCAAGGGGAACGCGTCGTTTGTGGACGATAAGAAGGTATCGGACCATCATGCCATTATCCCTACGGAGCAGGGCGTGGATCTTAGAGGCTTGGAGTATGGCGAGAGGAAAATTTACGAGCTGATCGTCTCGCGTTTCCTCGCCGTTTTGATGCCGCCCTGTGAGTACCAGCAGACGCAAGTGACGGCAGTCTGCCAGGGCGAGCGTTTTTCCTTAAAAGGGCGGGTTTTGCAGCGGCCGGGCTGGCAGGAGGTCAAAAGCCTTCAGGCTGAGGCTTTCTTCGCCAAGGAGGAAGACGAGGAGCGCGACATTGGGTTTGAGGATGAAGAGGCGGGGATTCCTGATTTTTCCAAGGGGCAGAAGATTGCGTTTACGGATGGAGGGATCGTTCGGGGCAAGACGAAGCCGCCTGCGCCGTTTACGGAGGCGACGCTGCTTGCCGCTATGGAAAATCCGGTGAAATATATGGAAGGCGCGGACAAGAAGCTAAGGCAGGCCATGGGGGAGGCCGGAGGGCTAGGGACTGTCGCCACAAGGGCAGACATTATTGAGAAGCTGTTCCACAGCTTTATGATAGAAAAGAAGGATCAATCTATTCGCTTAACTTCCAAAGGAAGGCAGGTCTTAGACTTGGCGCCCCAGGAGCTGACCTCTCCGGAGCTGACGGCAAGGTGGGAGCAGGAGCTTACGGATATCGCGAGAGGAAAGGCGAAAAAGAAAGATTTTGAGGCAAGGATCCGCGTCTATGCGGCAGACATTGTAAAAGAGATCAAGGCATCCTCTAAAGCCTATCGTCACGATAACCTCACGAGCAAGAAATGCCCGGAGTGCGGGAAGCTGATGCTGGAGGTCAATCATAAAAACGGCAGGATGCTGGTATGCCAGGATCGGGAGTGCGGCTATCGCAAGTCATTATCCAGGGTCACCAACGCACGCTGCCCCAAGTGCCACAAAAAGATGGAGCTGACAGGAGAGGGCGAGGGCAGGAGGTTTGTCTGCGCCTGCGGCTACCGGGAGAAATTGTCCGCTTTCGAAAAACGCCGCAAGGAAAACGGGGGAGGGGCGTCTAAGAAGGATGTCTCCCGTTACATGAATCAGGTGAGGCAGGAGGCGAAGGAGCCTGTCAATCATGCATTCGCGGACGCGTTGGCGAAGATAAAGCTGTGACAATATTTAGAGCGTCTGGCATCTGACAGCCACGGAAATCAATTTTCAGATTTCATCCGCCTGACGTGGGAAGCCGTACGCATATGCCATTCAGACACGCTCTCGCTCTTAGAAGTCACGTAGCGGCTCTAAGCTCAAACGGGCAATCCCCCGTTTTCACTAAGAACCGACGGACTTCTAACGGTCTGAATCGGCATATGCGTACGGCTTCCCACGTCAGGCAGATGAAATCTGAAAATTGATTTCCGTGGCTGTCAGCAGATCATTCTTGAAATTATATCCAGATATGGTATACTTATCTTATGATAAGGACAGGCCGGGGGCGATTTGCGAGGAACGCCCTCGGAAATAAAGAAAGGGGCGATGCACCATGCGCATTACAATTACAGGAAGGAACATTGACTTGACCGATGGGCTAAAGGGCGCCGTAGAAGATAAGTTGGGGAAGCTGGAGAAGTACTTCACCCCGGATACGGATATATTTGTCACATTGAGCGTTGAGAAGGAGCGGCAGAAGATTGAGGTCACGATCCCGGTGAAGGGAAACATCATCCGTTCCGAGCAGGTGAGCAACGATATGTATGTCTCCATTGACCTTGTGGAGGAAGTGATTGAGCGCCAGCTTAAAAAATATAAAAAGAAGATCATCAGCAAGAACCAGAGCGCGGCGAGCTTCAAGAAAGAGTTCATCGAAAAGGAGACGGACGCAGACGACGAGATCCGCATCATCCGCACCAAGAAATTTGACGTAAAGCCGATGTACCCGGAAGACGCCTGCGTGCAGATGGAGCTGTTAGGGCATGATTTCTTCGTGTTCTGCAACGCGGAGACGGAGAAGGTCAACGTGGTTTACAAAAGGAAAGGCAGCACATATGGGCTGATCGAGCCGGAAGTGTAAGGCGATTTGGCTCCAATCAGAAGAGGAAGTTGACAAAGCCGTAAAAAGGCGTTATACTTAAATCTCCGAGCAGCCGGGGTGTTAGCGGTACCCTGCACCGGCAATCCGCTAGAGCCGGGGTGATATTCTGCAGAGGGTTTTTGATTGTGAAGCTGCCCTTTATAAGCGGCGTTGACGTTTGGGTCTTACGCAACGGGAATTTATGAACCGGGTCAGGTCAGGAATGGAGCAGCCCTAAGTAAACACTCCTGTGTGCCGTAAGGGAGCCTGGGCCGAGCTGGCTGTAAAGGTAACGTTCGGGGTCAGGATTCGAAGCAGGATGCTCGGTTTTCAATTGCATAATGGAAAATAACAGCCCATGCCTGGGCGCAACGTCCGGGCATGGGCTGTTTTGGATTGCCAGTTTTTTTCGTTAGCTATTTGAGACAGAGTCAAATTCATCTAAGATTTCTTGTTCTGGAGCCTTCGTCAGAAGGCTTACCGCCACGATGAATATGCAGGCAATCAGAAATGCCGGAAGCAGCTCATACACATCCCATACGCCTCCGATTGGCCGTATCAAATATTTCCAGACAAATACCGTCACTCCTCCGGAAATCATCCCGGCCAGCGCGCCAAAGCGCGTCGTCCTCCGCCAAAAAAGGGAAAACAGCATAACAGGCCCAAACGCGGCCCCAAAGCCGGCCCAGGCAAAAGAGACGATGCCGAAAATGGAGCTGTTTGGATCCCTTGCGATAAAAATGGCGAGGACGGCGATCCCAACAACCGTCAGCCTGGCGGCGGCCATGGTGGCCTTTTCGGAAATCTTTAAATGCAGCACATCTTTTAAAATATTCTGCGAGATGCTGGAGGACGCCGCCAGAAGCTGTGAATCCGCCGTGGACATGGTGCAGGCTAAAATTCCGGCCAGGATGATTCCGGCCAGTATGACGGCCAGCGCCCCATGGCTGCTTAAAAGCTGTGCAGTCTTAATGATCAGCGTTTCGGAGTCGGAGCCGCTAAGCGTCTCGATCGCCCCGATTTTTGACATACTGTATCCGATGATGCCGATGACAATGGCGACGCCCATGGAGATGACGACCCAGACAGAGGCGACGCGCCGGGAAAGCTTCAGCTTGCCGTCGTCCTCAATCGCCATAAAGCGCAGGAGGATATGGGGCATCCCAAAATAGCCAAGCCCCCAGGCCAGCGTAGAGACAATCGTTAAGGCGCCGTAGCCGCCCGCGGAATTTGTGTCTGCAAGATGGGTGGCCGTCATAGACAGGTATCCGGGCAGCTTTGAGGCGTTGTCGATCACCACGTCTACGCCCCCTGCGGTCTGCACGCCAAAAACCACCACAATAAGCAGCGCCAGCGTCATGACAATGCTTTGGATGAAGTCTGTCGTGCTGGCCGCAAGGAATCCACCGAGCGCCGTGTAGCCCACGATGATGACTGCGCTTGTGAGCATGGCCGGGATATAGGAAATCCCAAACAAATTGGAAAACAGCTTGCCGCAGGCCGCAAAGCCGGAGGCGGTGTATGGGATAAAGAAGATCACGATAATCAGGGCCGAGATGCCAAGCAGGGCATGGCTTTTGTCCCGAAAACGGTTGGAGAAGAAATCGGGGATGGTGATGGCGTTGCCGGCCTTTGCAGAATAGCGGCGTAAGCGCTTTGCGACGATCAGCCAGTTAAAATAGGTTCCAAGGGCAAGCCCGATCGCGGTCCAGCCCACGTCCGCCAGGCCGGATATGTAAGCTAAGCCTGGCAGGCCCATCAAAAGATAGCTGCTCATGTCAGAGGCTTCAGCGCTCATGGCCGTCACTAAAGGGCCTAATTTCCTCCCTCCCAGATAAAAATCGCTTACGTCATTGTTCTTTTTGGAAAACCAGACGCCAATGCCTACCATTCCGGCAATATAGACGACGATCACTAAAAATATTCCGAGTGTTGCTCCGCTCATAACTTCCTCCTTCATAATCTGTGCCGTAAAATTAAACAATTCATTATAGCATTTTAAGGAAAAGATAACAATTGGTATTGACAAAACAATATTATACAATATATAATATTAAACATAAAACAATATTGCACAGGCCATATGATGCAGCGGCGAGGGGTGATGAAATGGTGTTTAATGCAGGGGCGGCTTTGTTGGACGCGATTGTCTTGGCGGTCGTCTCAAAAGAGGAAGAGGGAACCTATGGCTACAAGATCACGCAGGACGTCCGCAAAGCGATTGATATATCCGAAAGCACGTTATATCCGGTGCTGCGGCGGCTGCAGAAGGATTCCTGCCTGTATGTGTATGACGTAAGCTGCGGCGGGAGAAACCGCAGATACTATAAGCTGACGCAGACGGGAGCCGTAAAGCTAAAAGAGTATAAAAGGGAATGGGAAGGCTATTCATCGAACATATCAAAATTATTTTCGGGAGAGGAGATCGTATGAGCAGGCAGGAATTTTTAAGGCGGTTAGAGGTTCTGCTTTCTGACATACCGGAGAGCGAGCGGCGGGAGGCCTTAGAATATTATCGGAATTATTTTGAGGACGCGGATCCGGGGATGGAGGAGCAGATCATAAAAGAGCTTGGATCGCCCGAGAAAGTGGCGGCCTCCATCAAAAGGGACTTGTTTGGAGAGCAGGGCGAGGCGTTTGGCGGCCAGAGGCAGAGCGAGGCGTTTGAAAAGCAGCGGCGGGAAAACAGGCGGCTTCGGAATGTGCTGCTCGTGGTGGCCCTGATCTTTCTGTCGCCGCTTTGGATCGGTCTGTTGGGCGGCGCGTTTGGCCTTCTTGTCGGCGCGGTCTGCCTTGTGTTTGGCTTTGCAATTTGCATCATCGCATTAGTCGGGGCCCTTTTGCTGGCGGGCTTTGTGCTGGCGGGGATCGGCGTGGTGAAGATGCTGGCGGGATTTCCCGCCGTGGGGCTGATTGTCGTCGCCATTGGCCTGTTTATGCTGGCGTTTGGATTGTTGGGATTCTTGCTCATGGCGTGGCTGGTCGGCAGGATACTGCCATGGACGGTTCGGGCGGCTGTCCGCCTGTGTAAAATGCCGTTTCGGAAGAGAGGTGCATCTATATGAAAGGATTTACAAAAGTATGCTTAATCGTCAGCGCCCTCCTTATTTGCATTGCCGCCGTCTGCCTGGGGGCGGGCATCGCGCTTGGCGGAGGCTTAAATGAAGTGAGGGCGATGGCGGAAGCGGGCGAGCTGAATGTCGGGGGCTGGCACATCGGCAGATGGGATTTTTTCTGGAATGACGACTGGGATGATGAGGAGCCGGCTGAAATTGAGGATGGCATCGTAAATAAGCAGTTTGATGCGGACGGCATAAAGGAGCTTGACATTGAGATTCGGTTTGGAGAAGTTTTGATACAGGACAGCGAGACGGATCAAATTCAGGTGATCGTGGACGCTCCGGCCAACTACAAGTATCAGTGCAAAAAGAGCGGCCAGGCGCTAAAGCTCATAGACAAGACGCCAAGCCGCAGATGGAGGCCCGGCTTGTCGGGAGACGTCAATGTCATGATAGCGATACCGAAGGGAAAGGCGTTTAAAGAATTTTCTTTCAAGACGGACGCCGGGTCGGTTCATATGACGCACCGCATCCTCGCGGATGAGGCCGCGCTGGAGATTGACGCAGGGGAGCTTATCGCAGAAGAGGTGATTGCGGAAAAGGAGCTTTCTGTGGACGTTGGCGCCGGGAACGCGAGCATCAGCCGGTTTTCGGCAGGGGAGCTTGCCGCAGACTGCGGCGTGGGGGAGCTTTCGCTTAGTGGGACGGCGCAAAATGAGGTGGACGCGGAATGCGGCGTCGGAACGATCAGCCTGACGCTTATGGGCAGGCAGGAAGACTTTGATTATAAAATTGACTGCGGCCTTGGCCAAGTTAGGGTCAACGGCGATGAATACAGCTCGCTGTCCGTGGACAAAGTAATTGATAACGGCGCGGGAAAAGAGGTCAGCTTAACCTGCGGCGTCGGAACGATTTCAGTAAAAGTAGAGGAGGAATAAGCAATGACATCAAAGAGATTGTATAAATCATCGACAAACCGGGTGATCTGCGGCGTTTGCGGCGGCTTGGGAGAATATTTTAACGTGGATCCCACCATCATAAGGCTGCTGTGCGTTGTGTTGATGTGCAGCGCGGGGACGGGCGTGCTCGCCTATATTGTGGCCGCGATCATTATGCCGGAAGAGCCGCATTCGTTCTAAGCGGAGGTGCGGCGATTGCTTACTATAGTGTTTGTGCTGGCGTGCTTGCTGGCGTTTGGGATATTCTTTGCGGTTGGGGGCGTCTTACTGAAGCTTTTGTATGTTTTTTGCATTGGATTGCCGATTGCCATTTGCATTGGCGTGTTAGGTGTGGTATGCTGTATTACAGTAATTGGAATACCAATCGGCCTTCTGCTTTTTAAGGCGGCGGGATTTGTGTTGGTGCCTTTCCGGTCATGAGGAGAGCTGCGGCGGGCATGGGCAGGAATGCGCCTGCCAGGCGTTTGTGAGAAAATGGAGGGATGTGCTATGAAGAGCAGAAGAATTGCATTGGAGGCTGAAGTGGTGCCATATGAGCAGGGAAAAGGCTTAGAGGACGGCGTGGAGCTGTGGGCCGACGTCGTGACGAAGGGATGGATCGTGACGGATTTCCTTGTGAAGATGAAAAGGGAGGACGGGGCGATTGTCTGTCCTTATGTAAACAACCGCAGAGGGCGCGTGTTTATTGGCGAGGGGGATTACATCATCATGGATGAGGACGGGACGAAGCATGTCTGCTCCTCTAAAAAAATTTGGAAACGGTATGAAAAGCCGGAAAATATGTGATTTTTGGCTAATCGGGACGATATGGCGCAGCATCAGGACGCTTCTGATGCTGTGCTTTGTGTTTTGGGAGGCAATGGCTTATGCCAGAAAAGGCAGGGCAATGGATTGCCTGTATGGATACATGAATGGGCGTCCTGTTTCATAGAATTGCAGTAAGCGGATGCAGAAGGGAACAGGCGCATGAAATTAGGGTTGATTACGAAGCCTTCCGTATGGCTCTATGGAAACGGGGGCGCAGGGCGGACGGATGAGCTGTTTATGGGATGGGCCGTGGGCATTTTGGGTGAAGAGGGCGGCTGGCTTAAGGTTGTGACGCATTACGGCTATCAGGGCTATCTTGACCGGAGGGAGGGGGCCATACGCCTGTGCGGGCCGCAGGAGCTGCAAAAGCGGGATCGGGCAGGGCGGACGGCGTTCATTGGCAGGGCGTTTGCGGACGTCATGGAAGAGGCGGACGTACGCAGCCGCGTCCTTGTGACGCTGCAAAAAGGCTCGTTCGTTACGGCGCTTGGGGAAGCCGGGCATGGGTATCAGAAAATCAGCCTTGCGGATGGCCGGGTCGGGCATATCCCCTGCGTGTCTTCCGAACGCCGGAGGGACAGCGACGGCTGGCTGTATGGGGACGGCTCGCAGCGGTTTTTTCTGCGTCAATGCCGTAATGCGCGCGCGTTTGAGGCCGCGTTTCGGGAAGGGCTTGTCGCCCGCGCGAAAAGCTACCTCGGCGTTCCTTACCGATGGGCGGGAAAGTCGGCGGAGGGAATTGACTGCTCCGGCCTGACGTTTCAGTGCTATCTGATGTCCGGCGTCCTGATCTACCGCGACGCAGAGATAAAAGAAGGGTATCCGGTCAGGAAACTGCCCATAGAGAAGGCGAAGCCGGGGGATCTGCTGTATTTTCCGGGCCACGTCGCCATGTATCTTGGGGGAGGGAGATACATTCATGCGACGGGGAATGAGGCGTCGTTTGGATGCGTGGAGAACAGCCTTAGGAAAGAAGACGCAGATTACCGGGAGGATTTGGCCGGGTCGCTGTATGCGGCCGGCAGCATAATGTAAGGAGAAAAAATGCGGCTGGATAAAAAGAAAATAAAAAAGTTCCAAAAGATAAGCGTGTGGATTTTGTTTCTATGCGTCATGATATTAATGTTTCTCATTGGGGCGGCATTTGGCGACGGGGAAGAAGACGCGTTTTCAGAGCTGATGCTAAGCCTGGTGATCCCTGCGGCCATTGTGGCCCTTGTGGACTTGATCGCGATGTTTGCGGTGCAGCTTATAGTGGAAGTGAAGGTAAAGGGCCTGGCCGCCACGCTTCGCGGCATGGCAAGGGATTTTCTGCTTTGCTTTGGCATCGCCGTGGCGGCTGGATTCGCAATTTCCCTCTGGAGGAAAGAGGCGATAGGGATCGGCGTCTTCAAGCGGGTTTCGGGGATTGCCCTGGCTGCTTATGTTGGCAGTTATCTGGGGCGGTTTTGCACGCTTAAGATTTCGGATGAATAAAAAGGCGGGGTGACTATGCAAGCGGCGGATTTGCACTGTGATACGATTTCCAAGATTTATCATGCCAGGAGCCGGGGAGAAGCGGCGTGCCTGCGTCAAAATGCCTATCAGGTGGATATAGAGAAGCTGCGCCAGGGAGACTATCTTTTGCAGAACTTTGCCGTGTTTGTGGACACGGGAGGGCAGGAAAGCCCCTATGCGTGCGCGAAAGGCCAGATTTCGCTGTTTTATGAGGAGATGGAGAGGAATCGGGACATGATCCGCCCTGTGCGCACTGTGGATGAAATAGAACGAAACAGGAAGGACGGCAAGGCGTCCGCCGTGCTGACTTTGGAGGAAGGGGAGATCTGCGAGGGGGACTTACGCAAGCTGGAGGAGTTTTACGAAGCGGGCGTCCGGATGATGACGCTTACCTGGAATTATGAAAATTCGCTTGCCACAAAAGAGGGGCTGACGGAGCTTGGAGCCGTGTTTTTGGAACGGATGGAGGCCCTGGGGATCGTGCCGGACGTGTCGCATTTGTGGGAGGCCCCGTTTTATGACGTATGCCGCCTAGCAAAGAAGCCGTTTGCGGCAAGCCATTCCAACGCGTATGCGCTCTGCCCCCATCCCAGGAACTTATCTGACGATATGATTCGCCAGATTTCCGAGCGTGGCGGCGTGGTCGGGGTGAATTTTTACGGCTTGTTTTTAGACGAGGATCCCAGGGAGGGCGTTTCTGTAAGCCGCGTGAGCCGGATTGCAGATCATGTCCTGCATATGATTGCGGTGGGAGGGATTTCGTGCGTGGGCCTTGGGTCTGATTTTGACGGAATTGACGACCGGCTGGAGCTGACGGACTGCTCCCGGATATCCATGCTTTTTGATGAGCTCAAGAGGCGGGGCCTTTCGGAAGGCGAGTTGGATTCTGTTTTTTATAAAAATGCGCTTCGGCTTTATCGGGATGCCTGGAAGCCGTAAGATTTGACTATCTTCATTATTTTTACTATAATGGAAAAATAAGTAAATTATCTGCAGCTTAAAACGAGGTCATTTATGGCGAAGAGAAATAGTAAAAATAATTACCTAAAGCAGGCCGGAATCCTTGCCGCCGCCGGCATTGTCTGCCGGATCATCGGGATTTTATACAGAAGCCCGCTGACAAGCATTATTGGCGACGAAGGCAATGGATACTATACTTCCGCGTATAATATCTATACCATCATACTTCTTGTGTCTTCTTACAGCATTCCATCGGCAATTTCAAAAATCGTTGCGTCAAAGCTGGCGTTGAAAGAGTATCGGAACGCGCACAGGATTTTTCATTGCGCATTGATTTATGTCGGCGTCATTGGCGGCGCGGCAAGCCTGTTCACTTTTTTTGGCGCCGGCCTTTTTTTGGATGGGGACGCGGCCATTGTGCTTAAGGTCTTTGCCCCGACTATCTTTTTGTCGGGCTTTGCGGGCGTGCTTCGGGGTTATTTTCAGGCGCATGGCTCTATGGTTCAGACGTCCTTCTCCCAGATTCTGGAGCAAATATTAAATGCGGCCGTCAGCATCTTTGCGGCGCATGCCCTGATCGGGCTGGTTACGAAAGAAAGCGACACAAAGCAGGCGATTTTCGGGGCGGCGGGCAGCGCGCTTGGGACAGGCAGCGGCGTGATCATGGCGCTTTTGTTCATGCTGTTCGTTTATGTGATTAACCGGAAGATGCTGCATGGCCGGATTTCAAGGGACAGGCATCGGTATGTAGATTCTTATGGGACAATTTTAAGCGGGATGATGGGAACGGTGACGCCGATTATCCTTAGCACATTCATCTATAATTTCAGCACGTCTTTTAATCAGATGGTGTATTCCAAAGTGATGATTTATTCCAGGGGCCTTAGCGTGGCGCAGACCGCCACGTCTTACGGCGTGTTTTCCGGAAAGGCGATGGTGATTATCAACATACCGATTGCAATGGCCGCGTCGCTGTCTGCGGCGATGATTCCGGCCATCTCCTCAAGCAGCGCCGTGGGGGATTTTGCGGCGGCGCGCAAGAAGGCGGAAAATGCCATGTGGACGACGATGCTGATCGCCATTCCTTCCGCAGTGGGGCTTGCCGTTTTGGCGCGCCCGATCATGCAGCTTTTGTTCCCTCAGCCGGATTCTCTGGATTTGGCGGCGGAGCTGTTGATGATGATTTCCGTCACGGTGGTGTTTTACTGCCTGTCTACGCTGACGAACGGCATTTTGCAGGGCATTGGGAAAGTGAACGTCCCTGTGCGCAATGCGGGGATCGCGCTTGCAGTGCAGACGGCGCTGCTTGTGGCGCTTTTGATGTTTACGGAGCTGGACTTGTACGCGCTGGTGATTTGCCTGATTGCCTATTCTTTTTTGATGTGCGTGCTAAACAGCATTTCTGTCCGGCGCTGCCTTGGATTAAGGGAGAATGTCAGGACGATGTTTTTCATGCCATTGTTTGCGTCCGCTTTAATGGGCCTTTGCGCAAAAGGCGTATACATGGGGTTGAATTTGTTTGTTGAAAGCAATGTGATATGCCTTACGCCGTCAATTGTGTTGGGCGCGGCGGCATATTTTGTCACGATGCTAAAGACCGGGGCTGTGAGGGAAGAGCAGCTTCTTGGCCTGCCAAAAGGGCGCGTGATTGCGCAAGCCGCCAAGAGGCTTCGTCTGCTGCCAAGGAAAGATTGATGGGAACGGATGTCAACATATGGAAACGGCATGCCGATATATGGATTAACTTACAGGAAGTGATTGTGAATGCGAAAGCATCCGGTGCAGAGGGGGTCAGTTCATGGGTATGTTGTTTGGCAAAGGGAATCCCGGTGGGAACGGGGTTGCGGTAAGGAAGGCGTATGGCGCCTCGTCGGGCGCGTCCCGCGCGAATAAGTCGGAGAAGAAGTCAGGCTCAAGCTTTCAGGCCAAAAAGCGCCTGCAATATAATTTTAAGCAGATCTCTGCGCAGATCCTGCGGGCCAAAAAGCCAGGGAGCGCAGGGCAGGCAGTGATAAAGGCGCGCGTGAAGATTGCGTCTTTGCGCCGAAAGCTAGGCAGTGAGGATTATGACGACACTGAGCTGGCGCACGCCATTATCCATGCGGAGCGGATTCTTAGGGTGGCGAAAAAGAGAAAGCGCCATCTGGAGGAAGAGGAGAATATAGAACGGAACAGCGAGGAGGAGAACAGGCTTGAGGATAGCTTTGGCGAGGAGGGCATAAGCGTTGGCGCGGACGATGAGCTGCCAGAGGAGGAAATGGCCTTAAGCAAGGATGAGATTTTGGACATGATTCGGGAAATACAAGATCAGATGCAGGAGCTGATGAGGGATTTGGAGTCTTCCGGCGCACTGGGGGATCTGACCGACGAGATGCTCTGGATGGATTATGAGAGCATGAAGCCGGAGGATCTGGAGCAGCTTAAGAAGAAGCACCGTTCGGAGGAGATACGCGATATCATGGAGGCGGACATGAAGTATTTAAAGGCCCTCTTTAGCCGGCTTGCCAAAGAAAAGCAGGAGGCGTCGTCCGGCGGCGGGCCGTCCCGAAGCGATTCAGGCTCCTCTGCGGCACAGCCCTATTCTGGGGGCAGCGTTTCCTTGGAGTTAGGCGGGACGCAACTGCCTGTGGACGCGGTAGACGTTGCGTTGGCCGCGGAAGGCGGGGCGGTGGATGCGTCAGTATAAATATGAGTTTTCATGCATAATAGAGCGGCTTGCTTTGCAGGCGGCTCTTTTTGCTTTGTCATTAAAAGCGGATTGGAATGCTACATAAATTTTTTAAAGTTGGGAATCCTAACAGACAGTATTTTTTTGAGGAGGCGGTGATGTTTTGCAGCAGAACGGCGGGCAGTATCAGAAGATGACGGAGACGCCCATTCCGAACCTGGTTATTTCTCTGGCGGTTCCAACGATGGTCAGTATGTTGGTGACCTCGGCGTATAATTTGGCGGACGCTTATTTTGTCTCACAGCTTGGGACGCGCGCGTCGGGAGCCGTAGGGATTGTGTTTTCCCTGATGGCGGTTATCCAGGCGATGGGCTTTACCGTTGGGATGGGGGCGGGGAGCGTGGTTTCCAGGCTTCTTGGAAAGAAAAAGGAAGATCAGGCGCAGAAGACCGCCTCGTGCGCATTGCTTACGTCGGTCGTCTTTGGCGCGCTGCTTAGCATGGTTGGCCTGTCTTTTTTAGAGGGCTTGATGCGGTGGATGGGGGCGACGGAGACCATTTTGCCGTTTGCGGCAGATTACGCCAGGTATCTTTTATATGTCGCGCCTGTCATGACGGCGTCTTTTGTGCTGAACAATTTACTGCGGGCGGAAGGGAAGACGAAGCTTTCCATGGTTGGGATTGGGCTTGGCGGCGTGTTAAATATTGCGCTTGACCCGTTCTTTATTTTCGGGCTTGGGTGGGGCGTTCAGGGCGCGGCGGCCGCGACCGCGGTAAGCCAGTGCGTCAGCTTTCTTGTTTTGCTGTCGTTTTTTTTGCGTGGCAAAACGATTTTGCGGCTTTCCCTCAAAAATCTGTCCGCTGATGCCTCCATCTATAAAAAATTTCTTGGAAATGGGATGCCGTCGCTCTTTCGGCAAGGCTTGGCGAGCGTGGCGGGTGTGGCGTTAAACCATGTGGCGGCCGGATATGGGGATTCGGCAGTGGCGGCAATGTCCGTCGTCGGAAAGATTTTTATGGTGGCCTATTGCGTGCTGATCGGGTTTGGGCAGGGCTATCAGCCGGTCGTAGGGTATAATTATGGGGCAAAGAATTATGAGAGGGTGCGCCAGGCGTATCGCTTTTTGATGATTGCGGGGACGGCGGGGATGACGTTGCTTGGGGGAACGCTGTTTTTCTTCGCTCCGGCTTTGCTTGGGCAGTTTGTCCCGGAGGATGCGAAAGTGAATGAGATTGGCGGGCTAGCCCTAAGGCTGCAAAGCGCCGTCATGCCGCTTCTGCCCCTTGGGGTTGCCTGCAATATGACGTTTCAGGCAGTTGGGCAGTCTGTAAAAGCGACGTTTCTGGCCGCCTGTAGGCAGGGCGTGTTTTTTCTGCCGTTGATCGTTCTTTTGCCTCGTGCGTTTGGCGTTGTGGGGATGGAGGCGGCGCAGCCGGCGGCGGACGTGGCGACGTTTCTGGCGTGCCTTCCGGTTATCCGGAAGTTTATGGTGAATTTAAGGGAAAAATAAGGAAGAAGCGCATATAATATAGAAGAAATAGAAGGGGCCGCGCATCAATTGTGAATTATTTGTGAACAGATTCGAAAATGTTAAAAAAAGAATAAAAAAACTGAAAAAAAGGTGTATAATGTATAATAAATAAAAGAAGAAGCTACGATATAGAAGATATGAGTTTATCTCTGTGTTAACGTTAAGAAAAAGGTCAAATATTAGCAGGTGGAGCATTGATCAGATAGAAGGGAAAAGGAGCGATGGATATGTATAGGAAGGCAGCAAAACGGGTACTGGCGGTGATTCTGGCAGTCTGCATGGCGGGCAGTATGCCCGAGATGGCCCTGCAGGCCGCAAGCGTGGATGATGCAGGCGTAAGGCAGGAGGCCGGAACGGAAATGGATGGCCTTATGGATACGCCGGAAGAGACGGAGACGGGCGTCCCGTTGGAGGAAGGCGCGTCGGATTTGGGAAAGGAAACAGAGGCGACGCCGGAAGAGCCGGCGGCCGGCGACGCTTTGAAGCGGAACGAGGCTCGTGAGGCGGCCGCCTATGCAAAGGCCGGGACGATAGACCTTGCCGCGAATGACGGCTCGATTACCAAACCGGATACGAATGGCCTTCCGAATCAGCTTTTATCATTGATTGAGAAAATTGATGCGGACGGCGGCTTTGTATCGGAAAAAATCGCTGGCCTTACAATTACATACAACAATACCCCTGACGGAGAGCCGGAGGAGCTGCGGCAGATTCTGGTGAAGGAAGAGGAAGGGTCTGACGGCTATAAGGTGACGGCGGTCCTGAATAAGGAAAAGACGTCCGCGACGCTCACAGTGACCGGATCCGGGAGGTTTACCGGGACGCTTACATATAGAGTTGACTTTAAGGGAGACATCGGCGCCTGTGACGTGGCGTTAACCCACGGCTCAAACACCACAGGATCTTACCTTTACGAGGGACGGGAAATTGAGCCGACGGTAGAGGTGACGTCTGCCGGCAAGAAGGTGGATCCGGCAAACTATACGGTGGAATATCGGCAGAATGAGAATGTCGGCACAGCGTCTGCGGTTATAAAATCCACAAAGGCGGGCAGCTATGCGGGGGAGAAAACAGTATCGTTTCAAATTACGGCAAGGCAGATAGACGATGCCGATAATCCGTTCTTTAAGGTGAACGCTGTCAGTGAGGTCGTATATAACAAATCAAAGGCTCAGACGGGCATGACCCTGGGGGGTTCCTTAAAGCTGACATATGTGCGGGAAGGGGCCGCGGAGGGAGAGCCCGTTAAGGAATCTGATTATACATTGAAATATGAAGACAATACGAGCGTGACGGGTTCAGGCAACCGTGCGAAACTGACGATCACGGGAGATGGCAAAAACTGCACGGGGAGCATCAGCAAATATTTTACGATTGTCCCGGGGGATTTCGGGAAGACGGATTATGGCGACGATGATAAGATACAATTTCAGTATGAAAAGGAGTTCAGCTATACAGGAAGCGACATTGAGCCGGAAGTCACAGTCTTCCAAAAGGATGAAAAGACAGGAAAGCTGGAAGAGGGGGATGACAAAGATTATACGGTAAAGTATGAGAACAACAGGGATCAGGGCACAGGAAAGATTATCGTTACGGGTAAGGGGAACTATACGGGAACCCGTGAGCTGGAGTTTAAGATTGGCCCGTTCGAGATGACGGGCATCACGGCAGGGGATATCGGAATTGACGATGCCTATCCATGGACCGGCGACCCAATAACGCCAAGGTCTGATGATTTGAATCAGATCACGATGGGGTCGCTTACGTTGCAGAAAGGCACGGACTTTGACGTAGAATATCAGAACAATGTCAATGTCGGGCAGGCTATGATTCGGATTATAGGCAAGGGGAATTATTCCAAAGAGGCGAATATTCCGTTTGTCATTTATAAGGATATCAGCGAGGCGGCCGCGGATCCCACCATCTCAGTGGAGCCGATCGCGGATCAGCAGTATACCGGAGGCGAGGTGCATCCGTCTGTAGTAGTGAAGGACGGACAGAAGACTTTGAGCTGCCGGATTGCAAATGAGGAGAGAGGTTATGACTATAGCCTTGAATACCCTTCGCCGGAGGGGTATGTCAACATTGGGACAGGGCGTAAAGTAAGGATTGTCGGGGACGGCACCTATTACAGAGGCTCGCGGGAAGTGTCCTTTAATATCGTTGCGCGCAATTTATCCGGCGTGAAGGTGAAGTTTAAAGAGGAAAGGGCGTATGTGTTTAACGGGGATCCCATTCAGCCGGAGGCGGAGGTTTCTCTGGAGGGCTCTTCGGGAGATAAAATCGTATTCCCAATGGAGGATTTTCGCGTGACCTATGCGCCGGATGCGTCTGTGCAGGGGAATAATGGCAACGCGTCGTGCGTGAATGCGGGATCGTATCAGGTGAAGATAGAGCTGAAGCCGGACAGGGCGGATTACTATACGGGCTCGCTTCCCACGCTAAGATATCAGGTGCAGCCAAAGGAGCTGGCGGCAGATGAGTCAAAGTACAAATGGGCTTTGCTGCTGAACGGCAAGGAGATGACAGAGACGCCGTACACCGGGAGCGACATCACCCCGACAGCGTCAGTGAAGGATCTTCGCCGGAATCCGGGCGACGGGGGATATTCCCCGGATGCGACGGATGGCTATGAGTTGGGCGCGGCGGATTATAAGCTAAGCTACGCGGATAACAGGAATTACGGATGGGCCACAGTGACGATTGCAGGGCAGAAAAACTATGCCGGCTCCATTCTGAAGCGGTTTCGTATCGAGCAGTGCGATTTGCCGGGGGCCAGCGTGACGATTGAATTAGGCCAGTCGGAATATACCTATACGGGAGAGGCGATTGTGCCTTCGGTGACAAGAGTAAAGATTGGCGACACGGTTTTGGATGCGTCTCGCGTCGCAGAAGAGTTCACGATTCGCTCCGAGGCGGTGGATGTAGGGAATAATTATACGTTTACCTTAATTGGAAAGAAGAATTTTAAGGGTGAGGTTTCCTCCGGGGCCGTGACATTTCGGATTATGCCGCGGGCGATTACGGAAGTCGACGTGGAGCCGATCCCCAATCAGGCGCATACAGGCGGCCCGCTGACGCCGGTTCCTGTGATGACCTATAACGGCAAGGGGCTGACGGCAGAAGATTATGACTTGAGTTATGTCAACAATGTTGATTTGGATCATGGGACGACGGATCCATCCCAAATGCCTACTGTCACGATTACGGGCAAAAGGAATTTTGTTGGGACGCGCGAGGTGAATTTCCATATCTGTGAGAGCATTCTTGGAGCGACGGTCAACGGATGGGACGATAATTTTTCCGGCACGTTTGACTCCAGGCCATGGAAGCCATGGAATTTTGACACGATGAGCGTGACGCTGAATGGCAGGACGTTGGTTTACGGGGATGATTATGAAGTGACGTATCAGAATAACGTCAATGCCGCAAGAAAAGATGTCCTTGAGAAGGCGCCTACGATGCTGATTACCGGAATTGGGGAGTATGGCGGGACGATTCGAAAGACGTTCATAATTAACCCTGTGGAGATGAAGCTGCGCGGGGTGGGGCAGTTAGAGGCGCCTTTGTCGTGCAAGCTTGGGAGCAGCCCGATGTTTACAGGCAGCGCAGTTATGCCAAGCCTGACCATCACGTATAAGGGGACGGATCGGGAGACCCACCAGCCATTCACCTATACGTTGGTGGAAAGGCTGGATTATAGAATTCCTAACTCGGTGCAGACAAATAATGTCAATGCCGGGGATAAATATCCTATGAAGGTAGTTCCGATTAATAATTTCTATAACAATACTGCAGTAGGGGAGGGCATTATCCTCAATAATTATAAGATCGTGGCGAAGCCGCTGACATCGCCTGAGATTATGATTGAGGATTTGTCGGTGCCGGAGACGGCGACATTGCCAGTGACGCCTCTGGTCACAATTATAGACACAAAGCGTGCGGCAGGGGGAGAGAAGGTGGATCAGGGCGGCTCGTATAAGCTTGTGTTGGGTAAGGACTATAAAGTGACCTATACAAATAATCAAAAGCCAGGCACTGCGACGGCGACTATTTCGGGAACGGGCAATTACAGCGGCACGATAAGGAAGACGTTCGTGATTCCCGGCAATTTAAACAATGCAACCGTTGAATTTCAGGACTCTACGGTTGGAGACGCTGCTTCTGGGAAGTATTATTTTACAGGGAGTGAGATCAAGCCTAAGATCAAAGTGACTTGCGGGACAGATGCCACAGGGAAGGAAATCGCTTTGAAGCAGGGGACGGATTATCAGTATGATTTGGTTGGCGATCGAGTGAACCATGGGAAGCCTGTGGTGCGCCTGACGGGGATTGGCGCGTATGCGGGCGTGATCCGGGACATTCCATTTGAGATTGTGCCAAGGCCGTTAGACGATATTGCGGTGAAGCTCAAGATGGCGAAAAGCGTAGGCTTTAAAGGGGTAAACGAAAATGTGTGGCCGGAAGTGACGATGGTGTTAGGCAAATACACTCTGGTGTTAAATAGTGATTATATCCTCACGCCGGAGAAAAGCTGCTGGCAGTCTTCTTTGATCAATGGAAAGAAATACACCCTGGACATTGTGGCGGGGCCAAGCGGGAATTTCAGCGGGAGGATTGACCCGAAACAGACGGAATACACAATTGGAAATAATTTTGACGTTGACATAAAGTTCGTCACGCCAAGCGGCAATGTCTCAAAATATACGACAACCTATACGGGAGCGGAAATTACGCCTGAGCTGGTCGTGACGGACAATAAGAAGCCAGGCACGGTTCTTGTAAAAGGGGAAGATTATGACGTGACGTTCTCAAACAATATCAATGCAGGCCAGGCGCAAGTGACGGTGTATGGCCTGGGCGGTCAGGAAGGGAAGGACACGAATTATTGTGGCGATGAGACGGCCAAGTTTACCATTGATAAGAAGGATTTGAGGGACAATGACATCAAGGTCAGCGCAATCCCGGAGCATACCTATACCTCAAAGCAGATTACGCCGGAGCCGACGGTGACCTGGACGAAGCCGGATGGCGAGGCAGAAGAGCTGGTATTTGGCACGGATATTAAATACAGCTATAAAAACAATACGAATGCAGGGACGGCTACCGTGACGGTGGAGCCTGCAAATGCGAAGTCCAATTTTAAAGAGAAGCAGGATGTCACGTTCACGATTAAGCCGAAGAACATTGAAGATCCGGACGTGACGTTTGAAGGCATACCGGATCAGGTGTTTACCGGAGCCGCGATTGAGCCCGCCTTAAATATTCATTGGGGGGAGACCGCGGCAAGCCAGGTGGCGCTAAAGAAGGAGGATTATGAGTTTGCCTTTGGCGAAGAAGGAAATGTGAACGTCGGCACGGTAAGCGTGACAATTAAAGGAAAGGGCAATTATACGGGATCCATCAGCACGCAGTTCCGCATTGTCAAGGTAAAGCTCTCCGACATTACGCCGGAGTTTGAAAGGACGCAGAAGTATACCGGAAAGCAGATCTGCCCTGAGCTTAAGATGTCATACCTTAGCACGGATGGCAAGAAGATTGAAATGAATTCGACGGAGGTATGGGGATATCAAGTGACGTATGGGCCTAATATAGCGGTTAGCACCACGAGCGGCTCCATAACGGTTACGGCAATTGAAGGGGGCAATTGTGAAGGCGATCCGGTCACCTGGAAGTTTGACATCGTGCCAAGGCCGCTGACAGATGAGGCGATTCTGATTGAGCCGGAGGAGATCCCGGATCAGATTTATGCGGGAAAGCCCTGTACGCCAGAGGTGGAGATCACATTCATCCTAAAGGGCGATCGCTATACGTTGAAAAAGAACCTTGATTATACGGTTGAGTATGTTGGGAATGATACATTTAACCCGAAGGCGGAAATGATCATTAAGGGCCTTGGCAATTTTAGCGAAACAGTCACGAAGAATTTTAAGGTTGCGATGCGGCTTTCTGATTTTGTCTCAGTGAAAGAGGGATATGAGTTTGAGTCCTTTATCTATAATGGCGCGGCGCAGCATCCTGATGTGAAAAAGGCGTTGGAATTTACTGAGAATCTGAAGGAAGGCATGGATTACGAGGTGGTTTGGGAGGATGACTGCATTAACGCCGGAGAGCATAAAGGCAAGCTGGCGGGGCTTGGGAATTACAGCGGAGAGATTCCTTTGCCGTCCTTCACAATCATGCAGCGTGAGATCAGCAATTTAACATTTGAGGTAGAAGATCAGGTATTTAACGGGAGCCCGATCGTGCCGGAGATTCTTGCGAGGGATAAGGGGATCAGCGAAGACATCGTAGGCGGAAACGTATATGAGATTCTGGAGATTCAAGACAACACATTTCCCGGGACAGCGTCTGTTTTGGTGAAGGCGGTTGACAATTCCAACTACACAGGCGAGATGGCAGTTGAGTTTGAGATTCTAAAAGCAGATTTGCAGGGCGATTATATCAAATCGACGACGATGGATTCGCCGTATGCGTACACCGGAGAAGAAATTGAGCCTCCTGTGACGATTACGGATACGCGCAGGGGCTCAAACGGAAATGCGCTGGCCGCTAAAGAGGGGGCGTATTACGAATTAAAGCCAGGCGTGGACTATGAAGTTACGTATGAAAATAATATTTATCCCAGATCGGACTCTGGAGACGAGGTGATGCCTGCCACTGCGACAATCACAGGCAAGGGCAACTACGAAGGGATCCTTACAAAGATCTTTGACATCACGGCGGATTTGGAAGATGCTGAAATTTCTCCGATCGACCCGCAGCCTTATACGGGAGAGCCGGTTACGCCGGAGCTGTCGGTGCGGCTAGGCGATAAAAAGCTGAAAGAGGGCGTGGATTATACCGTAACCTATGAAGATAATACGAACAGAGGAATGGCGTCGGCGACGATTCATGCGTGCGGCAGCCTGTACAGCGGGGAAAAGACGGTCTATTTTTCGATCAGCAGGGATATTGCGGGAGCGGATATCCGTCTGGTGGCCCCGGCGTTCACTTACACAGGAAAAGCGATTGAGCCGGCGGCTGGAGTTGTGTTTGACGGCAACGTATTAAAAGAAGATGAAGATTATGAGCTGGAATATCAGGATAATGTGAATGTAGGCACAGCCACCGTGATCATTAAGGGAATTAACGGATATGACGGCGGCAGCAGCGTGACCTTTTCCATCATTAAGCGCAGCGTCATAAGGTGCAGCTTTGACAATGTGGAGGATAAAGTCTTTGACGGCACGGCGACCAGCCAGAGCCTGCTTGTGTCTGAGGGCGATCAGACGCTCGAGGAAGGGCGCGATTATACGGTAGAGTATGAGCGCAACGACGTTCCGGGAATCGCGACGCTTACGGTCTTTGGCAATGGGAACTATGGCGGCCAGAAGACGATCCGGTACTTGATTCATGTGGCGGATATGGGAGCGGTAAAGGCGAGCGCGTCGGCAGACAGCGTCAGCTTATCCTGGACGGCGGTGCCAGGGGCGGAAGGCTATGCGGTATACGATGGGGGCAACCATCTGATTGCAAGGACGACGGGCCTGACGTATCGGCATTCCAATCTAAACGCATGGACGTCATACGCCTATAAGGTGCGGCCATACATTACAGTGGAAGGCGCGCCGTACTATGGAGAATTTTCAGGAAAGGCGGAGGCGACGACGGGCGTTGTGCAGCCGACGGTTACGCTCAAAGCCTATAAGAAGAAGATTAAGGTGTCCTGGAAACGGATCAATGGCGTGGATGGGTACGAGATTTACCGAAAGGGACAGAAAGATAAGAAATATAAGAAGGTCAAGACGGCGTCTAAGAGCGCGATTGTCAGCTATATGAATAAGAAACTGACCCGGAAGACGAAGTATTCTTATAAAATCCGGGCGTATAAGCGCATAAACGGCAAATATGCATACAGCAGCTATTCTTCCGTAAAATCCGTGAAGACAAAATAGAAGGAAAAGCGATGGATGGAGTTTACAGACTTGGCAAGCATGAATTTGCCACCCGGGAAGAATATGAAGGCGCCCAAAGGGATTTGGATAAAATCGAGACCATTGTGGACCATTTGGATATTGACGACCCTGAAATAGCGGAGGATATTTATCATTTGGTTCGGGAAGGCAAGGTTACCTTTGAGAGCAAATTAGGAACAGTGTTTTTTTGCGACATTTCAGACCGGGTGGCGCAGAACTTTGAATACGAGAGAAAAAAGAGGAAAAAGATTGAGCGGCGCAGGCTTAAGGCGCAGGAAGACGCCGAAGGCGAGCTGCAAAAGAAAAAGGAGCTGCAGCAATCGCAGATGTTTCATATTTTAGGGATTGCCTGCGCCGCGCTGTCTTTGATTTGCCTGCTGTTTTATGTAAAGTCTGTGTATACGGAGCATAAGGCGGCAAAAAAGCTAGAGGAAGTGCAGAGGCAAAAAAATATTTCGCAGGCGTTGGACTGGTATACGGATCGGATCCGGGGAGACGGGGGTTCGGGGGAAGTCAGTCAGCCGCGGGCCGAAGCGTCTGCCGCGCCGACGGTTTTGCCGGAGTATGAGACCATGTATGCAAACTATCCGGAGCTGATCGGGTGGATTCGCATAGAGGACACACAAATTGACCTGCCTGTCATGCAGTCGTCGGATAACGCATATTATCTGGACAAAAACATTGACAAGGCCAAGGACGTCAACGGGACGCTGTTTTTAGACTGCCGGGATGATTTCGTAAAGCCGAGCAAGAACTTAATCATCTATGGGCATAACATGAAAAGCGGGGCGATGTTTGGCGGCCTGAAGCAGTATTTGGAAGAAAGCTATCTTTCCAGCCATGACAGAATACAGTTTGACACGATCTTTGAGAAACAGACTTACCAGATTATTGCTGTATGCCTGTCTGACGTGGGGGCAGAAGGAGCCTACCGGTACTACAATTTCATTGATGCAGCGAGCGACGAGGAATTTGACGCGTTTTTAGGCCATATTCGAAGTTGCGCTGTTTACGATAGGACGCAGGGGGTGACAGGGGAGGACGACTTGCTGACGCTGTCTACTTGCAGCAGTTACGTGGAAGACGGAAGGCTTTTCATCGTAGCAAAAAAAATATAATAGGGTAAGGAGTGAAGAAGATGAAAAAAAATTTAGCAGTGCGGGCAGGGGCGATTGCCATGGTCCTGATGGTGGCGTTTTTTTCCATTCTGCCAGATTTGGTGAATGCGGAAGGAGACGATTCCGAATCTCAGGAATTGACTGTGGCGCAGGAAGAAGCCATAGGAGATGAGCTTTTGCCAGAGGAGGCGGAAACGCCAAATGCGGATGCGCCGGAGGAGGCCGCTCCAGAGGAAAACGCTCCGGATGTGGAAACGCCGGATATGGATTCCTCCGAGGCTCCGTCAGAGGACGGGGCGCCGGAGCCGGACACGGAGATTCCTTCGACAGAGGACCCGTCAGAAAGCGAGGCGCCAGAACCGGACACGGAGATTCCTTCGACAGAGGCTCCGTCAGATGAGGTGACGGATGGCTCAAAGCCGGGTGACGGCAGTTCGGAGACGCCAGGCACAGAAACGCCAGGAGAGGGCGAGCCGCCCGCAGAGGGGCCGGCAGCTCCAGAGCAGGGCGCAGAAGGGCCAGGCACAGAGCAGCCAGTACAGGAGCCGTCTGTAGAGGAGCCGGCGCCGGAAGAGTCTGCAGAGATGGATACGGTAGAGGACTATTTGGAGATTTTAGCGAAGGCTAATGCAGACAGAAAAGGCAGGGAAGTAAAAGAATTGAAATCGGGTAAATTAAAAGCGGCAGAATGGGAGGCGTTTGCGGCAGAAGAGGCGCCGGAAGACGATTTCCTGTGGGATGAGACAAAAACCGTGATTGTCGGCTATCAGGGAAATGGCGGATATATCGCAATTCCGGGGCGCTGCGTTGCCATTGGGGACGGCGCGTTTGCAGGGAATCCGATGATAATGGGCGTCGCATTCCCAAGCCAGCTTTCTTCCATTGGGGCGTCGGCATTCAGCGGCTGCGTCAATTTGGAGTCGGTTATCATTCCGGACAGCGTGACGAGAGTAGGGGCGTCGGCATTTGCGAACTGCACTGGCCTTTCCGCTTTGACAATTGGAGCGGGGACAGGAACGGTGTCTGAAAATGAGTTTTATGGCTGCGTCAGCTTACAGGGCCTGTCGGTTCCAGAGGGAATTTCAAGCATAGCTTCCGGGGCGTTTGCGAATTGCAGCAATTTAAGCAGCATATCGCTGCCATCTACTTTGACGAGCCTGTCGGTAGGGGCATTTGCGGGCGATGTGAACCTGGCGTCCATTGAGGTTTCGAGCGCAAGCTACTCTTCTTATGACGGATGCCTCTATTCTGCGGACGGAAGGCAGCTATTATTCTGCCCGCAGGGAAAAACAGGGATTTCCTTTGCCCCTGGCATGCAGTCAGTTGGCTCCGGGGCGTTTTCCGGCTGCAGGTACCTATTGTCCGCGGTGATCCCGGATGTGACAGATTCTATTGAGGCAGACGCATTCAGCGGCAGCGCCATTAAGGCGGTGACGATTCCGGTAGGAGTTACTGCAATAGGCACACAGTCAGGATGGACGCCAAGCGTTGTGTATGGCTTCAAAGGCTCTACGGCAGAGGCATGGGCGAATGCCAATCGCTACATATTTGAGAGCATTGACGGCACAGGCAGCACAGAGAATGAAAATTTAGGGGACGACGAGCATATTGAGGATCCGGATCCGGGAACGGAGACGGAGACAGAGACAGGGACAGAAAAGCCGGGCGCAGGAAAGCGGCCGACGACTACAGTGACCGGAGGCGGCACAAATCCGACCAATGCAGCCGCATCAGGCGCGGCAGGAGGGACGGCCGCCGCAGTTTCTGGAAACAGGAGCAGGCTAGTGAACGCCACGCCAAAGACAGGCGTAAAGGATTACGGCATATTCTTCTTGGCGGGAGCCATATTTTTGATCGGGGCCGCATCGTTTGCTTATAGCAAGAAGCTGCGGATTGGCGGAAAATAAAAACAGTATATCCAGAAAGAGAGTTTCGCTTGCGAAACTCTTTTTCTGATATTTGCTATTGTTTCAGAAAAAGTAACGTGGTACAATTAAAAACAAACTAGAAAAAGCGATAGGAGTACTGTATGGGCGCGTTTACAAAATTATTTGGAACACACAGCGAAAGAGAATTAAAAAGAATTTATCCGCTTGTGGATAAGATTGAATCTCTGCATGGCGACATGGAGGCTCTTTCGGATGAGCAGCTTCGGGACAAGACGAAGGAGTTTAAGGAGCGCTTGGGGCATGGAGAGACATTGGACGGCCTTTTGCCGGAGGCGTTTGCGGCAGTGAGGGAGGCGGCCAGGCGCACGCTTAATATGGAGCATTACAGGGTGCAGCTGATCGGCGGTATCATTCTGCATCAGGGGCGTATCGCCGAGATGCGCACCGGCGAGGGGAAGACGCTTGTTTCTACGCTCCCGGCGTATTTAAACGCATTAGAAGGCAAAGGCGTCTGCATTGTCACGGTGAATGACTACCTGGCGAAGCGAGATGCTGAGTGGATGGGAAAAGTGCATGAATTTTTAGGGCTGACTGTGGGCGTTGTCTTGAATTCCATGGACAATGACGAAAGAAGGGCTGCTTATAATTGCGATATCACTTATATTACCAACAATGAGCTTGGATTCGACTACTTAAGGGATAATATGGTGATCTATAAGGAAGAGTTGGTGCAAAGGGGGCTTCATTATGCAATTGTGGACGAGGTCGACTCCGTATTGATTGACGAGGCGAGGACGCCGCTTATCATCTCCGGCCAAAGCGGGAAGTCCACCCGCCTCTATGAGGCCTGCGATATTTTGGCTCAGCAATTGACGCGGGGGGAGGACAGCGGGGAGTTTTCCAAAATGGACGCGATTATGGGCGTTGAGATTGAGGAAAGCGGAGATTTTGTCGTGAATGAAAAGGACAAGGTCGTCAACCTCACCTTAGAGGGCGTAAAGAAAGTGGAGAAATTTTTCCGCATTGAGAACCTTGCGGATGCGGAGAATCTTGAGATCCAGCATAATATCATCCTTGCGCTGCGCGCGCATCATCTGATGTTCCGGGATCAGGACTATGTGGTGAAAGACGACCAGGTGCTGATTGTCGATGAGTTTACCGGGCGCATTATGCCGGGCCGTCGATATTCGGACGGGCTTCATCAGGCGATTGAGGCGAAGGAGCACGTTAAGGTGAAGCGGGAGAGCAAGACCTTGGCGACCATCACGTTTCAGAATTTCTTTAATAAATTTGAGAAGAAAAGCGGCATGACGGGCACGGCGCTGACTGAGGAAAAAGAGTTCCGGGACATTTACGGCATGGACGTCATTGAGATTCCGACGAATGTGCCAGTGCAGAGAAAGGATTTGCAGGATGTCGTCTATAAGACGAAGAAGGAAAAATATCGCGCCGTGTGCGACGCGGTGGAGGCGGCTCATGCAAACGGGCAGCCGGTGCTTGTCGGCACGATTACCATTGAGATTTCAGAAGAGATCAGTAAGATGCTGAAGCGCCGCGGGATTCCGCACAATGTCTTAAACGCGAAGTTCCATGAGCAGGAGGCGGAGATCGTGGCGCAGGCGGGGCAGCATGGGGCGGTCACCATCGCGACCAATATGGCGGGCCGAGGCACGGACATTAAGCTGGACGATGAGGCGCGCAAGGCCGGAGGCTTAAAGATTGTAGGCACAGAGCGTCATGAGTCCAGGCGGATTGACAATCAGCTGCGAGGGCGCTCGGGCCGTCAAGGCGACCCGGGGGAATCTCAGTTTTACATTTCCCTGGAGGACGAGCTGATGCGTCTGTTCGGCTCGGAAAAGCTGATGACGATGTTCAACGCGCTCGGCGTGCCGGACGGCGAGGAGATACAGCATAAGATGCTTTCCAGCGCGATTGAGAAGGCGCAGAGCAAGATCGAATACAATAACTTTGGGATCCGTAAGAATCTGCTGGAATACGATCAAGTGATGAATGAGCAGAGGGAGATCATTTATGCGGAGCGCTTGAAGGTGCTGAATGGGGAGAATATGCGGGAGGCGATCTTTAAAATGATTACGGACCGCGTAGAGGCCGCTGTGGATACCTGCATCTCAAGCGAGGTTTCCACCGATGAATGGGATCTTAAGGAATTGAACGACCTGCTGCTTCCGATGATTCCGTTAGAGCCGGTCACGTCTGAGCTGACAGAGGGCATGAAGAATGGAAAAGAGCTTAAGCAGGCGTTAAAGGAGCAGGCAGTTAAGCTGTATGAGGCGAAGGAGACGGAATTTCCAGAGCCGGAGCAGTTCCGGGAATTGGAGCGCGTAGTGCTGTTGAAGGCGATTGACAGAAAATGGATGGATCATATTGACGACATGGATCAGCTTCGTCAGGGCATTGGCTTACAGGCATACGGGCAGAGAGATCCTCTTGTAGAATACAAGATGAGCGGGTTTGATATGTTTGACAATATGATTGCAGGCATTCAGGAGGACACCGTCCGGCTTTTGTACCATATGAGGATGGAAGAGAAGGTGGAGCGTGAGCAGGTCGCAAAAGTGACGGGCACGAATAAGGACGAGTCTGCCGCAAACGCGCCGAAGAAGCGTGAAAAGGCGAAGGTCTACCCAAATGACCTGTGTCCGTGCGGGAGCGGCAAAAAATATAAGCATTGCTGCGGAAGGCAGGGCAAATAAGGCTTCGGCATTCAGAGGAGGCGGCTTTTGACATGAGAAGGAAGACGAGGCGTTTGAGCATAAAGGCCAAGATATTTATCGTGACGAATCTGCTGGTGGTGTTTGCGATTTGCTTTACGGGATTCGATTTTTACAGGCGAATGGCAAAGAACATGATTGAGATGGGCGTGGAGCAGGCGCGCATAGCGGCAAGGCTGACAGTGCTGCAGTTGGACGGAGAGGAGATTGCCGGGCTGAAAGCAGGCGAGGAGGGCCTTAAGACGTATCAGAGAATCCTAAGCAGCCTGCGTGAGATGAAGCAAACGTGCGGGATGGCGTATTTGTATACGCTGACGGCGGACGGCGGGCAGGTGCGCTACAGCGTGGATGCAGATGAGTCTGACGGCCAGGCGGCGATCGGCGATCTGTTTGAGGATTCTTACAGTGAGCTTCAGCCGGTTTTTGAAGGGGAAGAGCATATCCAGGAGTATATCGACCATACGAAATACGGTGACTTAATAACCGCATATGTCCCGATCCGGGACAAAGAGGGCAGGGTCTGCGCCGTCTTGGGAAGTGACTTTGACGCGTCGGAAACCGTTCAGATCATGGAGGACACGAAAGTCCGCATCCTGCTGATTGGCGGCGGAGCGATTCTTATGGCGCTTTTGGTCTTGAATTTCCTGATCGGCGGCATCACGAAAAGCATACGCGACGTCAACGCAAAGCTCTATGAGCTGGCGCACAACGAGGGCGACTTGACGCAGAAGCTAAAGGTGAGGACCGGAGATGAGATGGAGCTTATGGCGGATAACCTCAATGAGCTTCTACGTTATATCCGCAGCATTATGTTAAACATCTCCAGCGAGTCGGAGGAGTTGGATCAGTCTGCCAGCACTGTGGCCGTCAATATTACGGACGCAGGCGAGAATCTATTAGATATCTCTGCGACAATGGAAGAGATGAGCGCGGCCATGGAGGAAACGACGGCGTCAATGGGCCAGATCAATGAATCTGTGGAAAAAGTGTATCGGCGCATTGACCGAATTACGGAAAAAGCGGAAAAAGGGAACGTTTCAGCGCAGAGAATTGCCGAAAAGGCGCGCGACGTCCACGAGAATGCGGATCTGGAGCAGAAAAACGCATGGGAGAAGACCCAGGAGATGAAAGCCACGGTCAATGAAAAGATTGAGGGCGCCAAATCCGTCAATGAAATCAATCTGCTTACTGAAAATATTATTGCGATTACGGAGCAGACAAATCTGCTTGCGCTAAATGCCAGCATAGAGGCGGCAAGGGCCGGAGACGCGGGAAAAGGCTTTGCGGTCGTTGCGGGAGAGATCGGGAAGCTGGCTTCCGATTCCGCGGACGCGGCGGTAAGGATTAAGCAAGTCAGCGGCAGCGTGATCGCTTCTGTGGAGGGGCTTGCCGGAGAGGCGGAGCGGATGATTCAATTTATGGATCAAACTGCAATGGAAGGGTACCATAAGCTGCTGTCTGCAAGCGACGATTACAAAAAGGATGCAGAGGAGATCCATGAGGTCATGGACCGTTTTGCGGAGGATTCCGAAAGCCTTAAGGAATCCATCGACACAATCAAAGAAAACATGGGGGCGATTACGATCGCCGTGGAGGAAAGCTCGAGAGGGGTTGTCAATATATCGGAGATGTCGTCGAGGCTGTCGGACGGCATAAAGGATATTGAGTCAAAGGCGACAGAGAATAAGCAAATTGCCGACCGCCTGGAAAGCGAAGTCCATCGTTTTAAGCTGTCTAAGTGAAAACTGCCCATGGAATGAGAGGCATGATGCATGAAAGGAGAGGGAATATGCAAAGGGAAAGCTTTGGGCCGGATGGGCGCGGGAATGAGATAGAGTTGATAACGCTTGAAAACGCCAACGGCACGCAGGTCAAAATCAGCACATTGGGGGCATCGTTGGTTTCGTTTTCCTTTAAGGACAAAACGGAGGCCATGCGCGACGTCGTGTTGGGGTATGACGATCCGGCTTCTTATTTAGAGCATAGAGACATTTATTTTGGCGCGACGGTGGGCAGATGCTCGAACCGCATTGCGGACGCCAAGGTGACGATTGGCGGCGTGGAATATGAGCTGGAGGCGAACAGCGAAGGGCATAGCCTGCACAGCGGAAGCAAGGGGATCAGTTTCCTGGCATGGAATGTGGAGCGCATAGAGGAAAGTGAGAATTTTGTGGTGCTTACGTGCGTCAGCCCGCATTTGGAGCAGGGATTCCCCGGCAATATGCTGGTGAAGGCGACGTATCAACTGACGGACGACGACGCGCTGCGCATTACATATGAAGCGATTTCTGACAAAGACACCGTAGTCAATTTGACGAACCACAGCTATTTTAATTTGGCGGGGCATGACAGCGGAGCCATTGACGGCCAGAAGCTGAAGCTTTATGCGAAAAAGTATACCCCGGTCGGGCCGGTGGGCTCTATCCCGACCGGCGAGATCCTTCCGGTGGCTGGCACGCCGCTTGATTTTACGGAATTTAAGGAAATTGGGAAAGAGATTGATGCGGATTTTGAGCAGGTCAAATATGCCGGAGGATATGACCATAATTTTGCATTGGAGAATGGCGGGGAGCTTGAGCTTATGGCGGAGGCCGATTGCCAGGAGACAGGAATTCATCTGTATGCATATACGAACTGCCCGGGCGTTCAGCTTTACACAGGCAATTTTATCGGAGCGCATACGGGAAAAGGCGGGGCGCAGTATGGGCCGCGCCATGCATTCTGCCTGGAATCGCAGTATTTCCCGGATGCGGTTCATCATCCTGAATTTTTGTCCCCCATTCGGAAGGCAGGCGAGGTCTGCACCGCGATTACGGTATTTCGCCTGGCGTTGGATAACGCATAGGGGCTAAGGATTTGTTTCTGTCCATATATTTGGGATCTTTTGCAGGATGGGCAGGAGCGCCAGGCAAATTGCGACGCCGACTGCGCCCTGCACGGCATTGAATGGGACTCCGGCAAAAGAGGCGGTGACGCCGGCGGCAAGCGAGGCTTTCGTAAAGCCTCCGGAGGATATGGCGGCAAGGCCCGCTTCATAAAGGAAGTAGCCGGCCGTCATCACTGCCTCTGCGGGAAGGCCGCTTGCGAGGACGCCAATGCGGCGCGCTTTGCCTGACGGCAGGCGGCGCGTAAGCTTATGGAAAAGAAATCCAGCGGTAAACGCCGTCAGCGCCTTTATTATCAGCGTTGCAGGGGCGAACGAGGCATAGCCGGAAAAAATGTCCGCGAGCATAGAGCCGATGCCGGCAGCAAGCGCGCCGGCGGCAGGCCCCATCAGGATCCCGCAGAGAAGGACAAGCCCGTCTCCCAGATGGATGTAGCCGAAGGTGGGCGTCTGGATTTTAATAACCATAGTAGAGATGCAGGTGAACGCAGCCAACAGGGCGGCGGTCACCATTTTTTTTGTATTTGCGTGCATTGTGAACCCCCTCTTTCGTTTTTTCTATCATATGCAAAAGATGGTTTTGTGAAAAGGGCCAATTTTGAAATAAATAACCAGGCCAGTGTGGGCTGCAATGTGTAACATGAACGGCAAAATATCAGAGAAAGATGTTGTGTTGCAAAGTGTGAAGATTTATAATATTCATGTAATTTATTATTAATGGCAAGAGGAGGTAGAAATGGGGAAAATGAAGAGGATGAAAAAATGGGTATTTTTGTTTCTGATTTGTATTTTGGGTTGTCTGTTTCATGAGCTGCCAGTGAAAGCGGCTGAGTCTGAGGCAGTGGAGCTGAAAGCAAATGCAGAGGACGCGACGCAAAAAAATTATTTTGTGTATTCTGCATATAGCGGAAAGGATTGGGTGAGGAGTGAGAGTGAGGCGTACATAGATCTTGGAGGATCGGACTCCAAGGCTGAAGAATGCTTTTATGAGATTCATTTTAGTGGAAATGGCATCACCATATATGCGGCAAAGGCGCCGGCGCATGGTAAGGTGAAATATTCTATTGATGGGGCAAATGAAGAGGTGGTAGATTTATACGCGAAGAACAGGGAAACTGTAGCAGTCTATTCCAAATCGGGCCTCACAGAGGGGGATCATGTCTTAAAGGCAGTCACGTTGAACGAAAAATCGGGCAGCTCCATCGTGAATCAGGTGAATTACGCAGAAATTACGCATCTGCCCTATGAAGGAGGGGAGCCGAGCCTGGGCGGCACGATTGAAGACGCAAATACGCAATATACGCAATCGCGGTATGGAGAAATAGCGGCAAAGGATAAAAAAACAGCTTCGCTGAGCGCATGGAAAAATGACAAGGCGATCAGTGAGATCGTCCTGTTTTCTAAAAATTGCAGCCTTAAGAATGTGAGGCTTACTGCGGGCGCGCTGACAAGCACGGACGGCGGCCTGATTGGGGCGGAACACGTAAAGACGGCATTTATTAAATCTGCCAAGGCTTATAATGGAGGGTACCTTGGATATGGCGATCCCAATCGGGCTTATCCAGAGGCGACGGTGGCGAACAGGAGCGAAACCTCGGATATCTTATATCAGAAGGGCGGCGCGATTGACATTGCATGGAACAGCCTTCAGCCGGTTTGGGTAGAATTTGACATTCCCAAGGACGCAAAGGCAGGAACTTATACAGGGACTTTGGAGGCGTCTGCGGACGGCGTTGAGGCTCCGCTTCAATTCACGTATCAATTGACGGTTTATGACGTTGCGCTCCCAAATGCGGAAACGTATGGGGACACATTTGACATAGAGCTTTGGCAGTATCCATACAGCAGCGCGGAATATTATGGCGTGGAGCCGTTTTCGGCGCGGCATTTGGAGCTGATGAAATCTTCTATGCTAAAATATAAAGAGGTCGGCGGGCATGCCATTACGACGACGATTGTGGAAGAGACATGGAGCGGGCAGACTTACAGCAAAAATGACGTTCACTATCCGTCTATGGTGAAATGGACGAAACAGTCAGACGGCAGTTTTTCTTATGATTATACGGATTTTGACAAATGGGTCGCGTTTTGTAAGGATGAGATTGGCATTGCCGATAAAATTGTTTTGTACAGCATCGCGCCATGGCATAACTCTTTTACTTATTGGGAAGACGGGAATTTGAAAAAAGAAGGGTTTACGGCGGGCAGTCAGCGCTATGCGGAGGTTTGGACGGACTTCCTGACAGATCTGGCGGGTCATCTTGAAGAGAAAGGCTGGTTTGACGAAGCTTATATTGGCATTGATGAGCGGGGATTCAGCAAAGCGGCGTTTGATCTCATTGACTCTGTAAAAAACAGCCGGGGAAAAAGCTTTCAGACGGCGGGGGCGATGGATGGATTTGTAAACAAAAAGGATCTGGCGATGCGCGTGACCGATTTGAACGTAGGGGATAATGCGGCGGCCGAGCATCCAGAGGAGTTTGCGGATCTTTTGAGAGAAAGGAAGGAGAAGGGGCTTCGGACGACGCTGTATTCCTGTACCGAGCATAGCCCGGGGAATTTTTCTTTAAGCATTCCGGCAGAAAGCTACTGGTCAGTCATAAACGCCGCAAGGATGGGAACGGCAGGGTTTTTGCGGTGGGCATATGATGCATGGGTGGAAGACCCGTTAAGGGACACAACGCATAATGCGTTTGAGCCTGGTGATTGCTTTTTGATCTTCCCGGATGAAAAAGACGCTCAAAACCCGGAAAGCAAAAGCTCCGTGCGTTTGGAGCGGATGGCGGAGGGCATTCGGGACGTGAACAAGCTGCTGTATTTGGAAAAGGAGATGCCAAGCCTTTCGGAGCAGATTCAGGGCTTATATGCGCAGCTTCAGAAAACGGCAGGAATCTCGCGCAGCTATATGAGCCAATCTGACAAAGAGCAATTGATAGAGGAGATTACTGCGTTCAAGGAGGGCATTTCAAAGCTTACGGCGCGGTATGTTCAGTCGCATAGCGAGGGCCTTCATGTTTTTGAGAAGGAAAAAGAATTGGAGCAGGGGGAGACGTGGAAGATTCCGGCTTCTTTAGTTACCTCTTTAGAAAATAAGACCATTATCTATGAGTCTGGCGACAAGCTCATTGCGTCTGTAGACGCTAAGGGAATCGTCACGGCCAGGGGCTTGGGAGTGACGACGATTACGCTGAGGAACCGGCAGACAGGATACACGAACAGCGTGAAGGTCACGGTGGTGGAGAAAACGAAAAAGCCGTTGGTGATACGAAACACGCTGACGGATTATAAGCTGCCAGAAGAATATTTGTCAGACGTGCATAAGGGGACGCCGGAACAGGACAACTATCTGGGTCAGCCTGACATGATTATGCTTGATGACGAGCAGACGCTCATTACCGTCTTCCCCGTGGGGCATGGACGGGGCTGCATCATCATGAAAGTCAGTGAAGATGCTGGTGAAACCTGGAATTTAAAGACGGACATACCAGAGTCCTGGAGCGATTCGTTTGAGACGCCGACGCTCTATAGGCTCGACATGACGGATGGGACGACGAAGCTGATTTTGATTTCCGGGCGGCCGGAAAGCTTTGGGGCTCCGACTGGCGGATGGGATACATCCATATCGACGGACGATGGAAAGACTTGGTCAGAATTTGAAACATATTGCGAGGAATTTGAGGACGGCAGGAGGAACGATACGGTCGTCGCGATGGCAAGCCTGGTTCAGCTAAAGAACAGCGAGGGGGAATACATTGATAAGTGGATGGGCGTATTCCATGATGGAAGCACATTCGTGAATTATAAGACGTACCTTACTTTTGATGAAGAGGGAAATCAGCAGTGGACGACCCCTGTTCCGTACTTAAGCGATCACCGGGCGATTGAGTCGAGCCACCAGATCTGTGAAGTGGGAATGTTCCGCTCTCCTGATGGGAAAAGGATTGTCGCTTTGGCGAGAAGCCAGAGCCATAACCATCCGGCGACAATGTTTTATTCGGATGATGAGGGGGAGACCTGGAGCGAGCCGGCCGACCTTCCGGGGTCATTGGCGGGAGAGAGGCATAAGGCCATGTATGACCCGACGGACGCGACAGGGCAGAGAATGGCGGTGGCGTTCCGTGAGGTCAAGTATGACCAGAATGGAAACAACCAGTTTGACGGAAACGGAGACTGGCTGGCAGGCGACTGGGTCGCATGGGTTGGGACATATGATCAGCTCATGAATTTGGAGGAAGGGATGTACCGCATTTTGCTGTGTGAAGACTGGGCTGCGAATGCAAAATCTGGAGATACGGGCTATACCGGCCTTGCCGTGCAGTCGGACGGGACGTTTATTATGGATTCATACGGACATTGGGATAAAGAGTATTCCGAAAGCCTTCACCCTTATAACGTATATGCCGATATGTGCTGGATTAAGCAGGCAAAGTTTAAGCTTTCGGACATCGACGATTCTTTGCGCCTGCCGGAGTTTAAAGAAACAATTGAAAACAGCCTGCAGGAGTTTCCGCAGATGAAGGACGCCGTCAGCTACACAGCGGCCACATGGAGCGCATATCAAAGCGCATGGAAGGCCGTAGAAGGGCTGATCGGGCGCGAGGACGTGAAAATGGCTGAATTGGATCAGGCGTTTGCCGCGCTGAAAGAGGCATACTATGACCTATGCATGAAAGGGGCCGGAAATGAGGAAGACTTGGAGGATGGCGAAAAGCCTGACCTGGGCCAGCAAGAAGTGGCGAACGCGCAGAAGGCTTTGTCTGAGGCGATTGTATCGGCGGCTGGCATAAAAAATAAGGGAGGGCAGGATTATACGCCGATGAGCTGGCAGGCGTTTTTGGACGCGTATGAAAAGGCGGAGGCCGGAAAGGCGTCGTCAAACGCAGCAGAGCTGCAGAGGCTGCAGGCTCTTCTGTTGAACGCGCAGAACGCACTTGAGGTTCTAAAAGAGTTCGAAGCAGGAGGAAATGTTTATCGTGTGACGGATCTTGCCGCCAGGTCAGTTAAGCTTATGAAATGGAAGAAAAAGGCAAAAAAGGTTACTGTCAATACGGTCGCCTTCAATGGCAGGACGTATAAAGTGACTGCGATTGGGACAAATGCATTCCTAAAGTGTAAGACATTGAAGAGCATCACGATTGGGGCGAACGTTAAGAAACTGGAGAAAAATGCAGTGAATGAATGCACCAAGCTGGATGAGGTGAAGTTCAAGGGGAAAAAACTTCCTGCAATGACAAAGGCGTTTCGTAAAACGCATAAAAAGATGACGGTCAGGGTGCAAAAGCCGCTTAGAAAAAATGCGGGAGCAAAGAAAAAGACGCTGACAAAGCTAAAGCGATCAGGGTTAAATGTGTCAATGAAAAAGATAAAATAAAGCTTTGGAAAGCGCTTGCCGCGCCAGTCATTTTTGACTGGCGCGGTTTGATATGCGATCGGAAAAAATTTGACTTTTTGCATAAAAGGTGGTATCTTTATTTGTAGTAAGCTATGCTAATGCAGAAGGCGTAGAATGAATATGACAGGAGATTATGAACAGGCTATGGACAGGCAGCAGATCTTAATCGTTGATGATGAAAAAATAAATCGCATGATACTGATTGATATGTTCCAGGAGGAATATGACACTGTCGAGGCGAGGAACGGGAAGGAAGCGATCGCGCAGATTAAGGAACATCCAGAGATTTCCCTTATTCTGCTGGATATTGTCATGCCGATCCTGAATGGATTTAAGGTTCTTGAATTTATGCAGGATGAGGGGATTCTTGATAAGGTTCCGGTGATCCTCATTACGAGCGAGACGATCGGGGACAGTGAGGACAAAGCGTATTCCTTCGGCGTCGCGGACGTAATACATAAACCGTTTTATCCGCATATCGTAAAGAAAAGATGTAAGAATATTATAGAGCTGTATCAGAATAAACATAATATGGAGATGCGCTTAAAGGAGCAGGAAGAGGCGATCATGGCGCATCAAAGAGAGGTCAATGAGAGCAATGAGATCATGATTGACGCGTTAAGCTCCATTGTCGAGTCCAGAAGCGCAGAGACAGGGGAGCATACCAGGCGCATCAAGTATTTCACCAGGGTGCTGCTGAAGTATTTTATGAAGTATTTTCCGAAGTACGGCCTGACGGAAGAGCAGGTTGACCTGATCGCCAGGGCGTCTGTCCTGCATGACATCGGAAAGATCGGCATACCGGATTCGATTCTGCTCAAGCCTGGCAAATTGACGGATGAAGAGTATAAGGTCATGAAGACCCATACGACGATAGGATACGATCTGCTGAAGAAATTTTACAGAGATCAGACAAGTGAGTTCAGCCGTTATTGCTTCGAAATCTGCCGTCACCACCATGAGCGGTGGGACGGAAAGGGGTATCCGGATCATTTGGCGGGCGACGCAATTCCCATCAGCGCGCAGATTGTCTCGCTGGCTGACGTGTATGACGCGTTAATCAGCCCTCGGGTATACAAAAGCCCATTCGCGAACGAGGTGGCGTTTGACATGATTATGAATGGGGAGTGCGGCCAGTTTCCGCCGGATGTACTGGAATGCTTCAGGCTTGCAAAAGAAGATTTTTTTGTCATTGTGGAAGTCAGCGGTATGTTTGAGTTTATATAATCTTGAAATAGGGCAAGCAGCAAAGAAGGATCTGTTTTTTTGCTGCTATTTTTCTCGAAAAGGCGCATAAGGCGGCAAAGCGTTTCGATGGATATAGGAGGATGCGATGGAATGGAATAATGGTTTTGCGTTTCCGATTATAGAGAGTGCGTTAGAGATGATTCTCATATTTGACGGCAAGGGCATGGTTTCGTATGCGAACGGCATGGCGGAAAAGAAGCTGGAATATGAAGGGGGCTTGTGCGGGACGCATATAGGCGCCGTGTTCCCCAATGAATTTCATGACGCGGAGGGAGGGGTTGGCGAAGGGCTCCCGTTTGGGGAGGACACGGCGGACTTATTTGCGTACCGCAAGAACCAGACCTGCTTTCCGGTAAAGGCGAAATTCATGAAAAGCAAGGAAATGCCCGATATGTACATATGTATGGCGAAGGATATGCTGGAACGGGATTTTTTGAATAAGGAGATTGTCCTGGTAAGGCAGGAGGCGCAGGAGGCGCTTAAGGTAAAGTCGGAGTTTGTGGCGAACGTGACGCATGAATTGCGGACGCCGGTGAACGGCGTGCTTGGCAATGTCAGGGAGCTGTTGGGCGAGGAGCTGGACGCTGGCACGGTGAAGAGCCTTCGGGTGATTGAGCGCTGCTGCGGCGACATGAACAAGATCATTAACAATATCCTGGATTTCTCAAAGCTTGAGGCGGGTAAGTTCACGCTGGAGCCGAGGGAGTTTCATTTTCGGAATATGTTGGATTACGTGAGGTCGCACCATATCAATAAGATTACAGAAAAGGGCCTTGGGTTTTTTATGACAGTATCTCCGCAGATTCCGGAATGCATCGTTGGGGATGAACTCCGCATTGTGCAGATCTTAAACAATTTATTGTCCAATGCGCTGAAATTCACTTCTGTGGGCAAGATTTCCGTCGAGGCTGTCAGGACGGCGGTTGTGAATGACAAGATGGAATTGTTTTTTATGGTGAAGGACACGGGAATTGGCATGGACGGCGCGGACAAGGAAAAGCTGTTCCAGAGCTTTTCGCAGGCGGACGCCTCGATTTCCAGAAAATATGGCGGAACCGGACTGGGGCTAAATATCTGCAAGCAGCTGGTAGAGCTGATGGGCGGAAAGATTGAGGTGGAGAGCGAGAAGAATAAGGGCAGCACATTTCTGTTTTCCATATGGGTCGGCTTTAACGGCGAGGAAGGCGCGCTTTCCGCTTCGGACGACAAAGAGGCGTTTCTTGCCGCGGATTCCGAGCAGGAGGAGGATTTTTCCGCCGTCAAGAAATATGGCACGCCGGAAAACCGGGAAAACCTTAAGGATAACCTCTCTAAGCTGATCCTTTGCGTTGAAATGGAGAATTGGGAAAAGGCGGAGGCGTTTATGGAGACGGTTAAGCAGCTGACGGAAGGGGCGCCCCGTGAGGTGAGCCGGATGGCGCTTCGCTTGAAGATGGCGATTCAGAAAGAGAACTACGACAGGATATTAAGGGAATATGAAGAATTGAACAAGTGCCTGTAAGGAAAAGGAGTGGGGTTATGTTTTATCAAAACAGAAATACAGACAACGAGAAAATCCTTATTGTAGACGATGTGGAGACGAACCGGATCATTCTTGAGGAGATCATCAAGGGCATGGGGTGCAATCCGATTTCTGCGGAGAGCGGGGAAATGGCGCTTGAGATTCTGAAAGAGGAGATGCCGCAGCTCATCCTTACGGATATCTCCATGCCGGGCATGGACGGATATCAGTTTTGCAGGATGCTGAAGACAACGGAAAAGACGAAGGATATTCCGGTGATTTTCATTTCTGCGTTCGACCATCCGGAAGATATTGTGGAAGGGCTGTTTTTGGGCGGGGAGGATTACATCACGAAGCCGTTTGTCCCGGAAGTCATTGAGGCGCGCGTTGGCGTCCGGCTTAGCTTAAGCAAGGCGAAGCTGGAGCTTTTGGAGATTAACCGCAGGCTTCAGATTTCCATTGACGAGCAGCTAAAGCAAATGGAGCAGGAGAAGAAGAATGTGCTTTATGCGCTGTCAAATCTGGTGATGCAGAATGCGGACATGAGGCAGGGGCAAATGGAGCGTCAAAAGAAAAATTGCCGGATTTTGGCGCAGGGAATGCAGCTTTCCCCATTGTTTGAGGATAAGGTTTCCGATGACTTCATAGATGCGGTGGAGCTCTCGGTTCCTCTTTGCGACATTGGCAAGATTGGAATTTCAAAAGAGATTCTGCATAAAAGAGAGAATATTACCAAAGACGAGGCGGAGATCCTTAAGACGCATACGGATTTGGGGGCCAAGTTTTTGGAGGAGCTGTATGGCAGCAATGATTACAACGATTTTGCCACGACGGCAGTTGACGTTGTGCAGTGCCATCATGAAAAGTGGGACGGAAGCGGCTATCCGAACGGCTTAAAAGGGAATGAAATCCCCATTGCGGCTCAAATTGTCTCGGTTATGGAGGCGTTTTGCGGCTATATGGAGCAGTTTGGCTCTGACAGAGAGAAGACCCTCGAGGCGCTGCGGAAGGAGGCAGGCACAAAGTGGAACCCTGATATTGTTGAGATATGCGGTAAAATTTCACGTCAGTTGAATTAGGTGGATATGATTTCGTTTTGTGACTGGGGGAATCGGCTTTGATTACGGATGAAGAGTTTGTGCGGATTTCTTCTTATATGAAGGGGAAATATGGCATTGATTTAAGCCATAAGAAAGTGATTATTAACGGCCGGCTGGACAATTATCTGAAATCGAATGGATGGAACGACTGCAGTGAATACCTGAATGCCATAAAAGCTGACAGGACAGGGGCGTTGGAGAAAATTTTGGTAAACCTTTTGACGACGAACCATACCTATTTCATGAGGGAGTTTGAGCATTTTGAATATTTTCAGAAAATCGTGCTGCCCTGGATTAAGATGAAGGAAAGCCATAAAAGGGATCTTCGGATTTGGTGCGGGGCCGCCTCCAGCGGCGAGGAGCCGTATATGATCGCCATGGTGCTGCAGGATTTTTTTGGGATGGAGAAGGAAAAATGGGACACAAGGATCCTTGCGACGGATGTGTCCACAAAGGTGTTAAAGCGCGCCATTACCGGCGTGTACAGCGCGCAGCAGCTTGAGAACATTCCGAGCGGCTGGAAAAAACGGTTTTTCACGGAGCGCGCTCAAGGCGGCGAGTATCAGGTGACGGATGAATTGAAGCGGCAAGTCTTGTTCCGGCAGTTTAACCTGATGAACCCATTTCCTTTCAGGAAAAAAATGCATACTGTCTTTTTGCGGAATGTTATGATATATTTTGATGAGGAAACGAAGATCGAGCTGCTCCAAAAGGTCTATCATTTGTTGGAGCCGGGTGGCTATCTTTTCATAGGGACAACTGAGACGATTGACAGGAACTCTGTGCCGTTTCAGATATTACAGCCATCCATATTTAGGAAAAGGGAAGGAAATGATTGATGTATGCGACCGATTAGGGTTTTGATCGTGGAGGATTCCATTGTGTTTCGGGAATTGCTTGTTCAGAATCTGAACAAGGATTCTGTCATTCAGGTTGTGGCGACTGCAAAGGATCCGTATGAGGCAAGAGACGCCATCCTGCAGTACAAACCGGACGTCATGACGCTTGACGTGGAGCTTCCAAGGATGAATGGAATTGATTTTTTGCGAAAGCTGATGCCGCAGTATCCGCTTCCGGTTGTCGTAATCAGTTCTTTGAGCGATAAAGTATTTGACGCCTTGAACGCAGGGGCTGTGGATTTTGTGGCGAAGCCGGCGCTGTCGAACCGCGCGCAGCTGGAGGACTTTATTCGGAATGAGCTTTTAGTGAAAATAAAGATTGCGTCTACCGCAAAAATCAGCAATATCAAAAAAACGGTGATGATGCAGGAGCAGCAAAGCCTTTCCACGAAGCGGTCAAACCATATCGTTGCAATCGGGGCCTCCACAGGAGGCACGGAGGCGATTTTTTCCGTAGTCAAAGATTTTGGGACTGATATCCCAGGCGTAGTGGCGACGCAGCATATGCCTCCCGGCTTCACGGAAATGTATGCGAAGCGGTTGAACGACCAGTGCAGAATTACGGTGAAGGAGGCGCAGACAGGCGATCGGGTGCTGCCTGGGCATATGCTTCTCGCCCCTGGCGGTGACGCGCATATGCGTTTGGTGAAAGTGAACGGCGTCTATCAGGTAGAATGTAAGAAGGGGCCGAAGGTGAACGGGCACTGCCCTTCGGTCGATGTGCTTTTTGAGTCTGTTGCAAAGTCGGCTGGAGCCGACGCAGTAGGGATTATCCTGACCGGAATGGGCGGCGATGGCGCAAAGGGACTGCTCGCGATGCGGCGGGCAGGCGCAAGGACCATCGGGCAGGATGAGTCAACCTGCGTGGTTTATGGAATGCCCAAGGTGGCGTATGATCTGGGAGCCGTGCAATACCAGGAGAAGCTTGGGAGCATTGCAGGCAGGACATATGCGTTATTAAATAAAATGTAAAGGAGAAAGAGCATGAAAATTTTGTTGGCTGAAGACGATTTTGCAACAAGAAAATTTATGGTGAATTTCCTGTCAAAATACGGGGAATGCGACGTGACCGTGGATGGCATGGAGGCGGTGGACGCCTTTATGATGGCTCTGGAGGATGAGGAGCCATACGACCTGATCTGCCTGGACATTATGATGCCAGTCATGGACGGCTATCAGGCCCTGGTCGGCATCCGAAATCTGGAAAAAGAACGGAATGTGCCAGAGGATAAGGCGGTCAAGGTCATCATGACGACTGCTCTGAATGAGGAGAAGAACGTCAAGATGGCGTTTGAGTTGGGATGCACCATATATTCAGGAAAGCCCATCGACAAGGATCGGTTTGAGCAGGCTCTTAAAAAATTAGGCCTGATTTGACGGGGCTTTGGAGCTACAGTTTGGCCCGGGGCTTTGCAGCAGATGCAATGTCCATGACAAATAAGCCATGGGAGGGAACTGTCTGATTTGAAACATATCCCGCGCTTATGCGGGTTATGGCGTGCAAACGCATAGATATGAATACGCAGGAAAGGAGAAGGATATGGCTGAGGAATTTAATACCGAAAGTATGTTGGACATTTATCTCTTTGAAAATCAGCAACTGCTGGAACAGCTTCAGGATATTGTGCCCGCTTTCTGCTGTTTTTATACATTCTTCCACAGCCTGCCCGAAAACC
>CANTEO010000008.1 GCA_947652855.1 uncultured Roseburia sp.
ACCCGTGTTACCGCCGTGAAAGGGCGATGTCTTAACCGCTTGACCATGGAGCCAATTCCTCGTTGCTTTATCTCACAACAAAATAAATTCTACCACATTCATTTCTATTTTGCAAGAACTTTTTTACTTTTTTTCTTGGAATTTACAGTCCTGCAAAGCCTGTTGGGCTGTCAGCGCGCCTTACCCAAATAAAACTTCCGTAATCGAATGCTCCATCATATAGCCGTAAATCTCCACCAGCTTTTCGGCAGAGACGCTCATCCCGCTCTTTAACCAGACTATGACGATCGAGCACATCGACTGCGCGTAATACTCCGCGACCCGGTCGGGCGTCAGCCAGGGAAACTTTGTCATTTTGTCCGCTGCATTCTCCTCGAGGATCTCAAGCAGGATTCCCTTCACGCAGCCCCTGGCAATCAGCTCAAACGAATTCTGCCCTTCAAAGCGCGCCGCCTGAATATAAAACTCCCGCTCTTTTTCAATGTTTACGAATAACAGCAGCAACGCCTCTTTTACCATCTTATGCTCAATTAGGGGGCGAATCGGCTCCAAAAGTTCTGTTAAGATAATCCACTCCAAAAGCTCATATTTATCCTGAAAATGATTGTAAAAGGTCGGGCGGATCACGCCCGCCCGGTCTGTAATCTCCTTCACAGTAATTTTTTCAATCGGACGGCGCAATGCAAGCTCCTTAAAGCTCTCCGCAAGCAAAGCGTCCGTCGCGTTCTTTCCCTGCACAGTCTGCATCCTCCTTATGTCCGGCTCTCTATCATCCCGCTCAGATTCTTTTGCACTCTCCTCAAATAAAAGATCGTGACCACAAGAGCCGCAAGCTCCGCAAGCGGAAATGAAAACCACACTGCCTCAAGCTGTCCGGTCAGCGAAAGCAAATATGCCGCGGGCAAAAGGATCACAAGCTGACGTATGATAGACAGCACCAGGCTGTAGACGCTTTTCCCAAGCCCCTGGAAGACGCCGCTCGCCACAATGGAAATCCCCGCAAAAATATAGCACAGGCTTAATATGCGGAGCGCCGGGACCCCAATCTCAATCATCTGGCCGGATGCGTTAAACAGCATCAAAAGCCCCTCCGGCATCACTTCCGCCGTCAAGAGCCCCAACAGCATCAGGACAACCGCCGCAATCATGCTGCTTTTCATCACTTTCATAATTCTATCTTTATGGCCCGCGCCAAAATTATATGCCACAATTGGAATCAGGCCGTTGTTCATGCCGAATACCGGCATAAAAATAAAGCTCTGAAGCTTAAAAAACACGCCAAAGACAGCCGCAGCCGTTGATGTGAAGCCCAATAGGATTTTATTCATAAAAAATGTCATGACGGAGCCGATGGACTGCATCAGGATCGCCGGCACCGCAATGGCGTACACCTGCCGTATCGTCTGGCCGTCCGGCCTGATCCAGCCCCAGGAAAGATGCACGTCCGTATTCTTCTTCTGATTGTAATAAAACCCATACAGCATCGCCACAATCTGCCCCAACACTGTCGCCACGGCCGCCCCGGCAATCCCCATTTTCGGAAATCCAAACAGCCCAAAGATCAAAATCGGGTCAAATATAATATTGATGACGGCCCCTGTCGTCTGCGTAATCATAGTGCAGACGGTACGCCCCGTCGCCTGCAGCAGGCGCTCAAAGCAAAACTGCCCGTACATCCCAAAGCTTGCCGCCGTGCAGATCAACATATACGTTTTTCCGTATGCAATGATCTCTGGAATATCCGTCTGAAGCTGAAAGTACAGGCCGGAAAAACATACGCCGATCAATAAGAACGCCAGATAATTGGCCGCCGCCAAAAACACGGCCGTATTCGCGACCCGGTCCACCTCCTCGAAACGCTTTTCGCCAAGCCGCTTAGACAGCAGCGCGTTGATGCCCACGCCGGTTCCCGCGGCCACTGCAATCATGAAATTCTGCAGCGGAAACGCCAGCGACACCGCCGTTAAGGCATATTCGTCAATCTGCGCCACAAAGATGCTGTCTACAATATTATATAACGCCTGCACCAGCATGGAAACCACCATTGGCAAAGAAATGTTCACCAAAAGCTTATTAATCGGCATCGTGCCCATTTTATTTTCTGTCCGTACTTCCATTTTCACGCCTTCCTCTCCAAGTTTATTCGTCAAACTCCACCGTCACAAAGTATCCCTTCGGCGTCTCTTCTATCCCCACAACCTTCCCTTCCGCCGAGCTTAACCGCTCGCTCGCCTTAAAATTTGCCGACATGGCAAATGCCTGTCCCAGGGTATAATAATACGAGCCTGGCAGCCTGCCTTCCGTCACAGGCAGCACGTCCCCTACGCGAAGCAGGCCCTGCCGCTCCATCTTAAACTCCATGCGCCTCATCTTCACGCGCCCCGCTTTCTTCCGCCAAAAGCGTCTTCTCATCCGCCTCTTTTGCAGGCTCCCCTTCCGTGCGCCGCCTGACCTCATTTTCCACCTTCATGACCCGGCTGATAATCCAAAGATCCGTCACGCCGTCATAAATCAGAGCCGCGCCGACAAGCCACATGGCAATGGAGATCACGCCAAAGCAATTCACTACGCACACTGCGCCAAATCCCATGCAAAGCACGGCAAGCAAAAGCAACATCGCCCAAGAGTCATAGCCGCCCCGTTTCGCATAAAGGGCATATTTCAAATCCTCCACCCCATGCACAAATAGCACCACGCCAATCCCAATCATCAGCAATTGCTGAATGCTCTGCGGCTGCAAAAAAATCCAAACGCCGACGACGAGAAGCATCAGGCCAAGCAGCAGGTTTAACATATGCCCATTTTCCCGCTCCTTTAGATAGCCAAACAGCCGCAGCGCCCCAAGAAAGGCAATGGCCCCTCCCATCGCCTTGCACGCAACCGTCATCGTCTCAGCCGGCCAGAAAATCAACACGACGCCAAGGACAATGCACGCAAGCGCGGCAATCACCACATCCATCTTAATTCGGTCAAACAATTCTTTCACCGACATCCCTCCTTGTCATAAATCCCTTCCTCTGCCCGCCGCCCCTATGCCTCGCTTACATAAACCGAGGGGAGGGCAATCTCGCTGTACTGCGTGGAAATCATCTTTCCCCGCGACACTCTCGAATAAATTCCCTGAAACTGCCCGTCGTAGACAAACAGCCCCGTCAGGTTGGAAACCGAAATGAAATCCGTATCCGCGCCTTTGGAAAAATCAATGTTCTTCGTCTGGTAAGGCATCTGAAACTCTTGCGCCAAATACCCGTCCACACGATGCGCGTCCACCACTTCCTTCCATTCCTGTTGCGATGCATACTCTACCCCGGCAAACACGCCTTTGGAGCCATAGGAATCCAACGGCTTTAAAATAAAGCGGTCTTTTTCTGTTATGATCTCATCATAGGGCAGGCCGGCGTCTGTCATGAGCGCCGTATACGGCACATGGCTTTTTACATATGCCCTCTCACTTTCCGTCAAAAACGCCTGGGTCATAGGATGGTGCAACACCCGGTACAATACTTTATTATGGACAATCTGCGTCGTAAAATCCCCAATCAGGCATACGGCCCCATCCTTCACCGCCGCTATAAAATCCGAAACTTCCTCATAATGCGCCATAATGTCGCTTGTGACCGCCCTGCGGTAAATCAGGTCAATCGGCTTTCCACCCTCGCCATACAGCGCGCCCCCTTTATAGCGCAGCTTTCTGATCTCGCATACCTCGCACTCCAGGCCATGCGCCCGGTAACTGTCCGCAAAAACTGCAAACTCATTGTCCGTCGCGCTTTCCATAAAATCCACAATCGCCACATAGGGCTTCTCCTTCGCCCCGTCGGCCTCCCCATAGATCCGAAGGGACGCCTCCACCCAGGAGTCAAACAATTCAAATGTCCGCAGCTGATATGCTTCCGACAGCTTTTTATGCCCAAGCGTAAGGCAAAACGCATGGTTCAGCTCCCGATCCTCATTCATCGCGCTCGAGCCGTCCGTATTGAACTCACAGAACTTAAAATCTTTTGTTTCTTCATTATAGAATATGTCAATCCGCGCAATCGGGATGCTGCTTTTGTAGCGCGGGGCGCGTAAAATCAGCTCCTCCAGCCGCTCTGAAAATCCGAACAGCCTGCGGTACGCCGCATCTTCCCTATAGCGGCATATCACTTTTTCAAAAATCGCATACAGCTCCTTCACCAGCTGCCGAAACCTACTGATATCCTCTTCCATAAACAGCTTCGGCACATAGAGCGTACTGACGCACCTTCCATGGTATTTGGCGGTCGAGCTGTTCATATACGCAATCTCCTCCAACGCACTCTGCGCGTGGGCTTCTTTTTCTTTCGCGACAGTTTCACAATATTCCAGGTTTAAGTCTGTAATCCGCAATGTCTGCCTCCTTTTGGCCTGCCAGCGGGCCCTCTTTGCCTTTCAAAGCCGCATGGCGGCATTTTCTTATCAAATTTTGATTATATCGCCTTTTTCATGAAAATTCCAGCCTTTTTTGAAAAAACTGCCCTCACTGCCCTCACTCTCAGTAAGCAGGCAGCGGTAACGACAAAAAAAGGCCATTGCGTCAATCCGATGCTTCCTTGACGCAACAGCCTTATTCCATATGCACTTTAGAGCTGCCGATCAACCTGACCGGCCAATTCCTCTTCTAACAATGGCGATTTGTAATGATGAATCACGCGAATCCTCGCCCAGTCCGCTTTTTTCCCGTTCACAGCCTCGTTTGGCTCACTCTCTTCTTCTGTGTCATTCTCACTGCCGGATGACTCCTTTTTCAAGGATTCCTTCAGAGCCTTTAACGCAAGGCACTGAAAGAGATTGCCAGAAAGCGCATTAGAATAGGAAGAGCCCATGCCAAGGCCGTCTGAAAAAAGCCCGTTTCCACGGTTCATCAACAGCGCATAGTCCAAATAGTCGGAAAAGCCCTTCGCTGCGCCATTGGACGCATTCTGCTGACTTTTGGCCGTATCCGCGGCATAGTACGATTCCACAATGCCATTTATGTTCCCTATCATGCGATCATCCCCAGAAATTATACATATTCTTTGTAAAGGAATTCCAAAAATCCTTTCCGCTGCTGTCATAGCCGCCCAATAGGCTCGCCGTCGCCGCAGACGCGTTCTGCGCCGCCCTGCCGCTGACATAGGCCGCTTTCTCCGTAAAGCCGGCTTCCCTGCCAAACGCCGCTTTTAAGGCGTCTAAGCCCGCAGATTTTAACGTGTCCTTCTGCACGCTTATTTTGCCGCTTCGGTCCGTTGTAATCCCGACCGCCTTAAGCGCGTCGGCATGCTCTGTCAAATAGCTTTCCAGCTCCTGCAGATAAAACCGATCCAACGTCCCGTCAGAGCCGCTTAGATGCTTCATCGTCTTATTATATGCCTCTGTCATGCCAATGATGTTTTCCACAAGCTCCGACGTGTCGCCTGTCTCCTCTGCTTTGGCAAACAGGGAGTCCGCCCCGTCGTCCGAAAGCTTTTTCGCATAGCCGCTTAAGCTCTCTGCAGAAGACTTTAGCTCCTTTTTGCTTTTCTCATTGATCTTCTGCAGATATTGATTCGCCTTGCCGGTATTTCCCAAAGGCGACATCGTATTGTTTGAAAACGATGACCGTTTGTTCATGATGTCAAGCAATGAGTTCTGCTGCAGCGGCACGCCGCTTTTTGCAGACGTCCTTGCCAGCATTTGATTCGTAATTCGCATAATGAATGACCTCCTGTTGTCCCGTTTTTCCTTACCGCTCCGCCCAAACGCTTTGCCGTAAGATAGTTCATCTGACACTGTATGTATCGGCCAAATCACAAAAACATCTAGCGCTTTGTAACCAATCCATCACTTTTTGTCATCAAACGGCCGGAACGAATAGCGGTATTCCCTGGATTCCTTCGCGCCCAAAAACTGCGCATACTTTTTCTTTGGTAAATCGGTGTCGCCCACCTGCCCTAATGTCCCGGCATTCCATGGCTCAATGCATAGAAACGGCGCCTCTTTCCCGATCGGCGTCCAAAACGCCACTGACGCATAGTCCGGAAAATCAAACCGCAGGCCCCTGCCTGTTTCCGGACGCATCAGCTTCACAGTGCGCTCTTTAAACTCCTCAAAGAAAATCGCGTCGTTGTCAAACATCGGATAATTCAGATGCACGTCCGGCTTATCCTCGTCTTCAAAATGCAGCACATAGTCCGTGAACGCCTCGCCTTCTTCCATTGGGCAGAAAAAGCCAGGATGCCCGCCGATTAAAAACGGCATTTGTTCATCTCCCCGGTTCGACACGCCATATATCACGTCCAAAGCGGCCCCGTTTAAGCGAAACGTCACCGTAAAGGAAAATTCATAAGGGAAAACCCCCCTCGTAAAATCACTGCTTTCCATCCTCAAGACGACGGCGTCTTCGCGCCGTTCCGCCACCTCAAACTCCATATCCTTCGCAAAGCCGTGACGCGGCATCGAATATTCCTTTCCTTCAATGGAAACCGGCTTTGGAACCGGGCCGACGTAAGGAAACAGCACTGGAGACGTCTTTGCCCAATACGCAGGATCCTTCTGCCACATATATTCTTTCCCATCCACAGTGCGGTATGACAAAAGCTCCGCTCCTTTTGTCTGACAGGTGACAGAGGCAAACTCATTTTTTATCGTGACATTCATGTCAATTCCTCCCATCTTTTTTATATATTCAGTATAATCCCATTTTCCCAAAAAAACAACGAGATGCATAGTTTCTTAAAAATTCCACAAACTGTTGTTACCCTCAGCGCAAAAAACGCGCAATTCCTTTGCGCGCTGAGGACAGGATGCCCGTCAATTTATGAAACAAACAAAAACACAGGAGGCTTTTATGGAAGACGCAACCAAATGCGCAGACTCAAACTGCCACAGGCAAAACACTGACGACAGCAGAAAAAACAGCCAGATAAAGCCCGCCGGGTTAAAGCAGCAGAGCTTATATGATAAGTCTGACCGACCCGTGCCGGACAACAGCCCTTTTTTTACGGAACGCAGCAACCCCTTAAGCAGCAAGGGCAACTAAATACGGCTTTCGCAAACAGCAGCGCGCCAAACGGCATGCTGCTGTTTTCCTGTCACCGCGCCCCCAAAGCAAGCGCCTTCATATGCTCCAGCGCCTTCTTCACTGGAGGCAGGCTGATTACGGCAAGGGTGACCGCCGCCTCAGCCGCCAGGTAAGACCCATTGTACGCCAAAGAATAGAGCGGGGCGCTCATGCCATAATCCGCCGCATAGTACCCAAAAAAGATCCAGCCGGACAGAAATGAGAAGGCAAGCCTTCCTGACACGCCCGCTAAATAGCCTGCCATAAGCCCATTGCCCTTCTTTTGAAAAAAACCGGACAGCCCAAGCGCGCCAAATGCCAGCGGATAATCCACAATCACCTGAGGGATTGTAAAAAAATACGGCTCAATGGCAAATTGCAGCAGGCCATACGCCACTCCTGCAGAAACACCCGCTTTTATGCCATACCATTGCCCAATCAGGACAATGAAGAGCATACTAAGCAGCGTGACCGACCCTCCCATCGGAAGGGTAAACAGCTTCACCATGGACGTCACCATCGCGAGGGCGACCGCTGCCGCCGAAAACACCAATTGCCTTGTCGAAAAATTTCTCATCTGCCCCTCCTACGGCCTTCCTGGCCGAAAAGCGCGATTTTTCGCCGCGCGCATCTAAGCCAGGCCCTCCCCATGCAACGCCATTCATTTTACCATAACCCCCGTCAAACAGCAAGGCTCCCGCGCGAATCAAAGGCCGCCCACGGGGCTTTTTGCCTACCGAAAGGCCCTTACGAGTTTTCTTAACCATCCATGCGACAACGCTATGGACACAAAATAAATCGTGTGATATATTTATAATTGAGCGTGAGAAACGTCCCGACTCTGCCAACTTGGCGACCATATCTTTATTTTTGGAGGAGAGTTCATGAAATTTCTTGCTAACAAAAAACTTGTAACGCGCATTGGCATTCTCACTACGGCGATTACATTAGCCGGAATGTCCCTGCTTTGGTTCATCGTATCTACGAACACTGCCTCTATGGTTAAAAACGACATCACCAACCAAATGACAGACGCAGTGGAATCCAGGGCCGCCATCATCAATGAATATGTGGCCTCCGCGGAAGAATATATGGCCGCCTTTGCTTTAGGCAGCGAAGTCCGCGAGCTGCTTATGCGCCCGACAGACTCTGCGCTCTTAAAAAAAGCGCAGCAATATACGGAAGATTTCGCCTCTGTCAAAGGCATCTTTGAAGGCTTATACATCGCCACTCCAGACACCTTCGTCTTAACGCATACCTCAAAAGAGGCAATTGGCATCACGACACGGACAGGAGACTCCCTTAAAGAATTTCAGGATACGATTCTGTCCACGCAAAATCTCACAAATTTGGGCATCATGAAGTCTCCCGGAACCGGCAGCATGATCCTTTCCATGTACTATCCGATCTTTGAAGAAAACACCTGCGTAGGCTATGTCGGCGCCGGCGTCTACGCCAGCCATTTAATGGACGCGCTCTTAAATCTGGACATAAAAGGGCTGCCTGACAGCGAATATGTTTTTTTAAATGCAGACACTGGCGTTTATCTTTATCATGAAGACGACGCGCTTTTAAATACAGAGACTACTGACAAAGGCTATAAAGAAATCATCCGGCGCATTCAGGCCGACGGGGACGATACGGCAAGCACCTATTCCTATCAGGATGAAAACAACGTAAAACAGCTCGTCGTCTATAAGTACTTAAAAGACCGCGGGTGGGTTTTTATGGTTCGGGACAGCGCTAACGAAGTCTACGGCTCCGTAGCGAATGTGCGTTTCCTAGTTGGCGCGCTGTGCGCAATTATTGCGGCCGTCGTCACATTCATCACCCTGCTGCTCTTACATCGTGAAGGGAAAGAGCTGATGGCTGTGGAACGGGCCATCAGCTGCCTGGGGGACTTGAACCTCTCCGCTGACCGCGAGCTGGAAGCCTTCTATGACAGATCGGATGAAATCGGCATGATCGCGCAGACGACGCACCGCGTCTGCGGCTGCTTAAGAAAGACGATTGACGACGTTGGGCGGATCTTAGGGGAGATGGCAGACGGAAACCTGACCGTAGACGTCACCCAAAACGAATCCTTCTACATAGGCGGCTTTAAGGTCCTGGCTGAAAGCCTGAAATCCATACACTCCAATTTAGTCCATGTCATCCGCGACATCTCAAACGTCGCAAGCCAGGTTGACGTAAGCGCAAACCGCATTTCCACAGGCGCCCAGGCATTATCCCACGGCACGATGGAACAGGCCGGCTCTGTTGACAGCGTAACCTCAAACGTCACTGCAATCACCTCGCAGATTCAGGCCAGCGCCATACATTGCGGCAATGCCAGCGACCTGGTAGACAAAGCAACCGGCTACGCTTCTGAAGCGGATGCAAAGATGAAGCAGCTCGTCACCGCCACCAATAATATTGACCGGTCATCTGCGCAGATTGTCTCCATCATTAAGACCATTGAGGACATAGCCTATCAAACAAATATACTGGCGTTAAACGCCGCCGTTGAGGCAGCCCGCGCAGGAACCGCAGGAAAAGGCTTTTCCGTTGTCGCAGAGGAAGTGGGAAACCTTGCGTCCAAATCAACAGAAGCCGCGCAAAACACGACCGACCTCATCCATCACTCCATTCAGGACATCAAGACCGGGACGGAATCTACCAATCTTGTAGTTTCCGCCATGCAGCTCATTCACGACTGCATTCAATCTATCAAGACGCTGATGGATGAAATTTCCGCTGCCAGCGTCCAGCAGTCTGAAATGATCGTTTTGGTGGAAGACGGAATGAAGGAAATTTCCGAAGTGGTTCAGACAAATACCTCTGCCGCAAAAGAAAGCGCGGCCGTCTCAAAAGAGCTGTCCCATCAGGCCCGTACCTTAAACAGCCTGATACGCCAGTTCCGCATCTGATAAGCAAGCCATATGCAGGGGCCGCCTGACAGCTTGACGAACCGCTTGCGCAAATTTGACGCCAAAGCAATTCGTCCAAACGCCAGGCAGCCTTTGCGTTCGCTGGAAGGAGAATCATCCATCATGGCGCGTGACCCAAAAATCGTTTCAAAGACCATGAAAAAAATTCGCAGCCAGGACACTTCCATTGAGCTTAAGCTGCGCAAAGCCCTTTGGAGCAAGGGGTATCGCTACCGCAAAAATTATAAGGCTCTTCCCGGCTCCCCGGACATTGCGTTGACGAAATATAAGATTGCCATTTTCTGCGACAGCGAATTTTTTCACGGAAAAGACTGGGAAACGCTTAAGCCGCATTTGGAAAAAGGGAATAACCCGGATTATTGGATCAGAAAAATCGAACGGAACCGGAAGCGTGACTGGGAAAACGATAAAAAGCTGCTTTCTTTCGGATATACCGTAATTCACTTCTGGGGTAAAGATATCTTAAAGCGCACGGAGGAATGCATACAAGTGATTGAAGAAGCCATCTGGGACAGCACATTCGACTCGCTGCCCCAGGATGACGGCGCGCCATAAGCTTACGTCGTGCTTGAAAAAGAGAGAGGCAAAGCCACATTCCTTTTGGCTTGCCTCTCTCTTTTCCCACTTCATTTTTTACATTTACTGCCGATCTGTCGCCACTATCAGGGTACGGTATCCCAAATCCCGCAATTTCCCCTTTAGCGCCACAGCGTCCTCCAGAGAATCCTCTTTTCCAGCCACTACGCGGAATAGGCCGCCCTCCTTCGCCACGAAGCTTTCAAATCCCTGATCCATCAACTGCTCCGCCAGGAAATTTGCCGTTGTGCGATACCCAAACCGGCCGACCTCCACGCCATAGATCAAGTCTTCCTCATCAAACCTCTCTTGGCCGCCGCCTTCGTCTGCATCATCCATTTCTTCCTGCCCGGTCACCGTTTGGCGGAGCGGAACGGCCTGCTCAATGCCCATCGCAATCGCGCTTGCGACTTCATTGAAATTATTGTCGAAAATCTCATTGTCCCTGTCGTGGTTGATAAATCCTGCCTCAATCAGCACGGCGGGCATTTCTGTCCGCCGCAGCACGGCCAGACCCGTCCGCTCCTCAATGCCAAGGTTTGCGAACCCCACCTTCTCAAGCTCACTGTTAATGGCTTCCGCCAGCCGCTCCGCACGTTCATCCCCGCCATAAATTAACGTCTGCACGCCATTGTAGGTATTGTCGTCCTCCCCGGAGTTCCGGTGAAATGAAATGAAGTAATCCGCGCCCGCGTCATTTCCGATTTGGGCTTTCTCATAGGGAGACTGGTAAACATCCGCCGTCCTTGTGTAAACCACGTCATATCCCTGCTGCTCTAATATTTTCCCTACCGCCAGGGCAAGGCGCAAATTATCGTCCTTCTCTTTTCTGCCCTGATACATCGCGCCATTGTCAAAACCGCCATGCCCGGCGTCTATCACAATCATTGCCAAAGCTTCTGCTCCTGGAACTGTTTTGCGATTATTGTATGCGCGCTTTATGGAAACGTTACTCCCGCACCTGTATCTTAAGCTCCAAAAGCTGCCCCTCGTCCACTTCTCCAGGCGCCTGCGTCATCAGGCAGGAGGCGTCCTTCACTTTCGGGAATGCAATCACGTCCCGGATGGAATCCGCATGCACCATATGCATCACCATACGGTCAAGGCCATACGCCAGGCCGGCATGGGGCGGCACGCCATATTGGAAGGCGTCTAACAGGAACCCAAACTGCTCATGCGCCGATTCCTTCGTAAATCCCAATACTTCAAACATCTTTTCCTGAATGTCATTCTGATGGATTCGGACAGAGCCGCCTCCAAGCTCCGTGCCATTTAACACGATATCATACGCCTTCGCGCGGACTGCGCCCGGATCGGAGTCAATCTTGCCCCAATCCTCCTCCATCGGCATTGTGAACGGATGGTGCATGGCCATAAAGCGATGCTCCTCCTCAGACCACTCTAAGAGCGGAAAATCCGTCACCCAGAGGAAATTGTACTGGTTTGGATCCAAAAGCCCCAATTCCTTCGCCAGCTCCAGGCGAAGCGCGCCAAGCACATTCCATACAATCTTGTCCTGATCCGCCGCAAAGAGCAGCAAGTCCCCCGGCTCCCCATCCAAGGCCGACACAAGGGCGCCCAGCTCCTCTTCTGACATAAATTTTGCAAAGGAAGACTTGTATGTCCCATCCGCATTGACAGACAGATAGGCCAGGCCCTTCGCTCCATATCCCTTTGCAAACTCCACCAGCTTGTCAATCTTCTTCCTGGGCATCGCGCCCTGGCCTTTTGCATTGATCCCGCGGACGGAGCCGCCATTTGAGAGCGCGCCTGTGAACACGCCAAACCCGCAGCCCTCCACAATAGAGGACACATCCTTTAATTCCATCCCAAAGCGCGTGTCCGGCTTATCCGACCCGAACCGATCCATGGCCTCTTTCCAAGGCATCCTTGGGAGCGGCAGCGAAACCTCAACGCCGACCGCCTTTGAAAACACATAAGCAAGCAGGCGCTCATTCACATCAATCACGTCGTCCATGTCCACAAATGACAGCTCCATGTCCGCCTGGGTGAACTCCGGCTGACGGTCCGCCCGCAAGTCCTCATCCCGGAAGCATTTCGCAATCTGGAAATAACGGTCATAGCCAGAGCACATCAAAAGCTGCTTATAAAGCTGAGGCGACTGAGGCAGGGCATAGAATCCGCCCGGATGGATGCGGCTCGGCACCAGGTAGTCCCTGGCCCCCTCCGGCGTGGACTTGCAGAGGATCGGCGTCTCAATCTCAAGAAACCCCTCGTCTGCCATAAACTCACGCATCAAATATGCCACCTTGCTCCTTAACATCAGGTTCCTCTGCAAATCCGGCCTGCGCAAATCCAGATAACGGTACTTTAAGCGCAGCTCGTCTTTCGTCTGGCTGTTCTCCTCCACCGGAAACGGCGGCGTCTCCGACTCCGACAAAATCCGAAGCTGGTCTGCAATCAGCTCAATCTCTCCCGTCTTTAACTGCTCGTTGACGGCAGCCGCGCGCTTCTGCACCTTGCCCACAACGGCAATTACAAATTCATTCCGAATGGATTCCGCTTTCCGAAACCCCTCGCTGCCTACGCTCTTTTCATCGAACACCACCTGCAGCAAGCCAGTCCTGTCCCTGACATCCACAAAAATCAGCGCCCCTAAATTTCTCCTTCTCTGCACCCATCCCATCACGGTGACGGTTTTCCCAATGTCCTGACTGGACGTTTCCGCGCACCGGCAGGACCGTTTCAGCCCCTGCATTGACTCTGCCATTGTTCTCCTCCTATCGTTCTATGAAACGCTTGCCCAAACTCTCAGCAAAAAAATTCCTTAAACTCACAATACCCTTCTTCGGCCAGCTTTTCCTTCTGAAACTTCTTATTCTTCTTCATTCGGACAAGAAGCGTCTGCTGCCCGGCCTCCCTGGCCAGCCTGGCCTCTTTTAGCGCCTCGCAAAGCCGCTCCGCGGGATAATTCTTTTCAATCAAAAACGCCGTCTTTTTCGGCTGCCCCGGAATCTGATAGCCCCGCTCCGTCAATAGCAGGATAATCCGCTCAAACCCAATGGAAAACCCGCAGGCCGGAACCGGACTGCCAGTGAACTTCCCGACCATCTGATCGTAACGGCCCCCGCCGCCGCAGCTTCCGCCAAACTCCGGGATGGCAATTTCAAAAATCGTCCCCGTGTAATAGCCCATGCCGCGAACCAACGTCGGGTCAAACACCATCCGAAAGCCCGCCGTCTTCGTCCGATCCACGCTCTCGATGATTTCCCGAAGGCCCTGCCTCGCCTCATCCTCTAAGCATCCGTCCAGCCGCTTCGCCAAAAGCTCCAGCGCCGCCACGCTGTCCGGCTCCTTTCCCACTTCCTCAAACAGCTGCAGGTATTTTTGGGCGCTCTCCTCCTGAAATCCCGCCTTCAAAAGCTCCGCCGCCACGCCGTCGGCACCAATCTTATCCATCTTATCCAGGATAATGAACGCCTCCTCAAACGCATCTTCCGAGAACCCGCTGTACTTTGCCATGGCCTTTAAGATGCGCCGATCATTGATCCGAATCTCAAAGCCCGAAAAGCCCAATTTGCCAAGCGTCTCCGTCGTCGCCAGGATCAGCTCAATCTCCGCCAAATTCGACGGCTCGCCCAAAATGTCAATGTCGCATTGCGTGAACTGGCGGTAGCGCCCCCTCTGCGGCCTGTCCGCCCTCCAGACATTCCCGATTTGCAGCGCCTTAAACGGCGCAGGGAGATCGTTCGCGTGATTCGCGTAATACCGCGCGAGAGGCAGCGTCAAATCGTACCGCAGCCCCATGTCCACCAGGTCGCCCTCCTCCTTCGCCTCCGCCAGCTTTAGCTTCTCGCCGCGCTTTAGCACCTTAAAGATCAGCTTTTCATTCTCGCCGCCCTGCTTGCTGCTCAAATTGGCGATATGCTCCATGCACGGCGTCTCCATCGGGGTAAAGCCATAGCTGCGGTACGTCTCCTTAATCACGCCCGCCACATAGTCGCGAAGCTGCATTTCCTCTGGTAAAATATCCTTCATCCCGGTCACGGGCTTTTTCACGAATGCCATGAGATTTCCTCCATCTTCTTCCTTTTGCGTTCTATCATTTCATCCACGCGCTGCAAATAATGCCCGACGTCCTTCACATTTTCCACGCGCTGCGGCTTCCCGCATCCTGTCACGAACTTCGTCATCGCCCCCGCGCCAAGCGCAAGGACGCTCTGCCTGTCCTCCATCACTAAAATATTATAAAGCCCTTCCTTGCCGGGCCTTGCATAGCCCACGTTCTCAAAATTGCCCGCCATGTTCTTCTGGCGGTACAGGTAATACGGCTCCATCCCCATCTGCCTTGCACGCTCCGCAGAGCGCGCAATCGTCTGCTGCGTGTTTTCATAGGAAAACGCCCGGTACTCCTCCCACTGCATGGAAAGGCGCGCCGCGCGCTTCAACGCCAGCGAATGCACCGTAAGGCTGTCCGGGGAAAGCTCCCCAATCTGGCGAAGCGTCTCCTCCACATCCGAAAGGCCCTCTCCCGGAAGGCCCATAATCAAATCCATATTGATGTTGTCAAACCCAAGCTCCCTGGCGAGATGAAAGCATTCCGCCGCCTGCGCCGCCGTATGGCGCCTTCCGATCAGCCGCAGCGTCTCCTCTTTCATCGTCTGCGGGTTAATGGAAATCCTGTCGACCCCCAGGTCACGAAACGCCAGCAGCTTTTCCCTCGTAATGCTGTCCGGCCTTCCCGCCTCCACAGTGAATTCCGCGCAGCAAGACAAGTCAAAGCTCTCCCTCACCGCTCCGATCAGCCTGCGAAGCTGCTTTGGCCGTAACGAAGTCGGGGTGCCTCCCCCGATATAAACCGTATGCAGCGTCCTGTCCCTACAGCTATGGGCCGTAAAGGCAATCTCCTTTTCCAAAGCGTCCAGGTACGCGTCCGTCTGCCCCTCCCAAAGCCCAATCGGATACGAGGTGAAGGAGCAGTACAGGCACGTGCTTGGGCAAAACGGGATTCCGATATACAGGCTGTAGCCGTCCTGATAGCCCTCCATCCGCCTTAAGATAGACAGCTCCCGCTTCGCCACTCCTATGCTTAGCGCAATCTTCTCATCCGAGGCAAAATACAGCTCCTTCATGCAGCTTCGGATGAACTCCTCACTTTTTCCCTCTTCCAGAAGGGCCATCGGGATCTTCACCGGGCGAATGCCCGTTAAGTCGCCCCAGGGCAGCGTCTGATGCGTATATTCGCTAAGCAGCTGATAAAATGCCTGCTTAATCGCGTTCTTCGCAGCCCCCCGGTTGGAAAAATCCACGGCAGCCGCGCGCGTAAGGCATGGCCGATCCCATCCCCCTGCGCCCTCATGCAAAGAGAGCTCTATGGAACGCTCCAGGCGCTTGCCCACAATCACAAGGAAGGCTGCCTCATCCACCGCATCCGGCGCCGTGCCGACCGACACGTCTTCCCCCGGAAAAAACGCCTTCACCAAAGAATGCACGTCATACGCAAATCCGGGCTGATCCCATTGTACCTTAATCATACTGTCCCCTTAAAGGAATGGATTGTTCATCCGTTCCCATCCAATCGTCGTCGTCTCATTGTGGCCCGGGTACACGTCCGTCTCCCCAGGCAGCGTAAGAAGCCTCTCTTTGATGGAAGTAAGAAGCTCCCTCGCGTTCCCGCCCGGAAAGTCCGTCCTCCCGACAGAGCCGCAAAACAGCGTGTCCCCCACAAAGATGGCGCGTTCCTTTTCGATATAGTAACAGCAGCCGCCCCTCGTATGCCCCGGCGTCGCAATCACCTGAACGGAAAAGCCCGCCAATTCCAGCACGTCGCCGTCCCCTACATACCGATCCGCGCCATATGCCTCTCTTGCCCCATTCATAATGGAAAGGTTGATCTGCGGCTCCTCTAACGTCTCTTTTTCCAGCTCATGCGCATAAATTGGAGCGCCAAAGGCGTCCGCCACCTGACGCGCCGCCGAAGCATGGTCAAAATGCCCGTGCGTGAGCAAAACGGCGGCCACAGAAAGCCCCCGTTCCTTCAGCTTTCCAATCAAGCGCTTCGCCTCATCCCCCGGATCGACCACAAGCGCCTCCGCCGTGTCCGTCTGCACCGCAAAATAGCAGTTCGTCATCACCGGCCCCACTACAAATTGCTCTACCCTTAATCCTGCCATCGTAAGCCCCTCCTGTCAGCTTGTCGTCCGCTCTATGTCAATGACGCTCTCCACCTGCTTAATTTTCTCAATCAGCTTCATCAGCTCCTCCCGACCCTTGACATTGAACGAAATGTCGATTGTCGCCACGCCCTGCTTGCTCGTTTTGGAATGTATCCCGTTGATGTCTATCTCCCGCTCTGTGAATATCTTCGTGATGTCCACCAAAAGGCCCGTTCGGTTATTGCCATAAATCTTAAGCCCCGCTAAGTACAGCCCATGATCCCCCTGATCCGCCCCGTATTGCCACTCTGCGTCAATCAGGCGCACCTTCTCCATCTCTGAAAGGCTCATGATGTTCACGCAGTCGGTGCGGTGAACCGTCACGCCCCTGCCCCTGGTGATGAACCCCACAATTTCATCTCCCGGCAAAGGCGAGCAGCACTTGGACAGATGCACGGCCACATCGCAAAGGCCGCGGACAATAATGCCGCTTTCGCTTTTTTCGAGGACCGCCTTCCCTTTTCCGCTCTCCCTGACCGCGTCAAGCACATCCTGATCCGTCATGGCGATGGCATGGTCTTTTTTGTATTCCTCATACATCCGGTTGACAATCTGGCTCTCCTTTAAGCCGCCATGCCCTACGGTCGCCAAAGCAGAGTTCCAGTCATGGAACCCATATTTATTTAAAATTTTGAATTGGTATTCAATTTTATTGATATCTGAAAAATTGATTCCCTTTGATTTGCAGTATTGAGCAATCAGCTCTTTGCCCTTTAATATATGCTCCTCTTTCAGCTCACTGCGGAACCATTGATTGATTTTATTCTTGGCCTGCGTGCTTTTCACGATATTCAGCCAGTCACGGCTTGGCCCTTTGGAATTTTGAGAAGTGAGGATCTCGATCCGATCGCCGTTTTGAATGACATAATCAATATTGACTAATTTTCCGTTCACCTTTGCGCCGACCATCTTGTTCCCCACCGCCGAATGGATGTTATAGGCAAAATCAATCGGCGTGGAGCCGGTCGGCAGGTTTTTCACGTCCCCTGTCGGCGTGAAGCAGAACACCATATCGGAAAACAAGTCCAAATCGCTTTTTAAGAGGCTCATGAACTCTTTGTTGTCCGACATATCCCGCTGCCATTCCAAAATCTGCCTTAGCCAGCTTAATTTCTCTTCCTCCTGGTTGGCGATGCTGATTCCCGCCTTGCCCTCCTTATACTTCCAATGGGCGGCGATTCCGTACTCCGCGGTGCGGTGCATCTCATACGTCCGAATCTGAATCTCAAACGGCTGCCCGTTCGGCCCAATTAACGTCGTGTGGAGCGATTGGTACATATTGGATTTGGGCATCGCGATATAATCCTTAAAGCGGCCGGGTATCGGCTTATATTTCTCATGGATGACGCCAAGCGCCGCATAGCAGTCCTTGAGGGAATGCACCATAATTCGGATGGCGAACAGGTCGTAGATTTGATCGAGCGTCTTATCCTGATTGAGCATTTTCTTATAAATGCTGAAAAAATGCTTGGCGCGCCCGTCAATCTCCGCCTCAATTCCCGCGTCGTCAATATATCCCTTCACATCATCCATCAGGCTGCGCAAATACTCGTCCCGCTCGCTCTTACGGAGCGCCACATCCTCTACCAGCTTGTAGTACGCCTCCGGCTCGAGATATTTTAAAGACAGGTCATCCAATTCCACCTTTAATTTTGAAATCCCAAGGCGGCTCGCGATCGGCGCATAGATGTCCATCGTCTCTCTGGCCTTTTCCCTTTGCTTCTCCGGCCTCATGAATTTCAATGTGCGCATATTATGAAGCCGGTCCGCCAGCTTAATCAAAATCACGCGGATGTCCTTCGCCATCGCAAGGAACATCTTGCGCAGGTTCTCCGCCTGCACCTCCAGCTTATCCGCGTCATAAGACAGCTGCTCTAACTTCGTCACGCCGTCCACCAAAAGCGCGACCTCGCCGCCAAACTCCCCCGCGATCTCCTCATCCGTCATCACCGTGTCCTCCACCACGTCATGCAGAAGGCCCGCGACAATCGTCTCCTTATCCAGTTCCAGCTCCGCCAAAATAATCGCCACGCATAAGGGATGGATGATATATGGCTCCCCGGACTTGCGCACCTGGCCCTTATGCGCCCCTTCCGCAATCCGATACGCCTTCTCAATCAGGGAAATGTCCGTGGAAGGGTGATATTTGCGCACGCTCTCAATCAGCTCCCCATACAGCTGTTCCGGCTCCTCAAAATCCTGCGTCTGCCGGACGCTGACATCTGTGCCGTGGAATTTATTTTCCATCTCCTCTAATTTCACAGTCTTCTGCGCCAAATTCTCTGCCATACCGCCACCGCCATCTCCCATCATCTTTCGGATTATACACTAATAGATAGTAAATTATTATAAAGAATTATATGTCAAAATGCAACGATTAAATCAAACAAAAAATTTTTATTTTTCCTATTTTTTTTGACAGCAAAACTATGCTATAATTATCCTATGAAATTCTGCGCGCCAGATTTCCATAACAGGCGCCGCATACGCCGTTTATCTTTACGAAAAGGAGCTTACGTATGAAAAAAATCGGATATTTTTTCTTTTGTTTCCTGCCTCTGCTCGCCTCGATTGGCCTGCAGCTTATCGCAGCCATCCCCGTCGTGGGCGTCTGCCTGATGCAGCTTTGCAGCCATATCGTCCTCTCCGGGGAGAAGATGGATTATTTTGAGTTTATGACACAGTTTTCCAATGCGCTGCAGACCGCCGGCTTTTCCGCAATGCCCTCCATTGTGTTCGCCGCCTGCGGCATCGTCATTTTCGGGGCCTGGTATGCCTGCCAGTTCCACGGCGACTTATCGCATCCGCAAAAAATCTGTTCTAAGCCCGTCCTTTTGCTTGCGGTTATCTTTCTGGTGCCAGGCCTGCAAATGGTGTCCGGCATCTTAACGAATATTTCCGCGACGTTTTTTCCGGGATGGATGGATTTTTACGAAAAGCTGATGGAGAACGCCGGCCTGACGCAGTCCCCCTCCCTGCTTTTGACGCTTTATGCCGTGCTGCTTGGGCCGATTGAGGAGGAGCTGACGTTTCGGGGCGTCATCCTCTCATCCGCAAAAAGGGCGCTCCCCTTTTGGGCGGCGAACCTGTTTCAGGCAATTTTATTCGGCCTATTCCACATGAACCTGATTCAGGGCATCTACGCATTTTTTATCGGCATATGCTTAGGCTATGTCTGCGAGCGGGGCGGCTCCATTTGGCTTTCCATTTTCCTGCACGTTCTCTTTAACCTCTGGGGAACGGTTCTGTCCACAAGCAGCCTGTTCTATGAAAGCCCGATGTTTATCATTCTGTTTTATGCGCTCTCTATCCCGCTTGGGATTTTAGGGCTGTATTTGTTTCACAAAAATAGTTCTAAGGCAAGTGTTAATGATTTTCCTTATATTTCCGATATGTAACTTGAATGCATTCGAGATTTCTTAACGCAGCCAGGGACGGTAGATTTAAGAAAATGGAATTTCTTAAATTTGCCGTCTTTTTTAATGGCAATTTAAAATACAGGAGGAGATTTTGTGATTATACAGTCAAGCAACGTATTCATGGCCTCCCGCAGAAGCTATGAGCGCACAAAAGCCGGCTCCGCCTCCCTTACCCAATGGGGCGGCGGGCTTCTGCAGAGCAAGAACATACAAATGATTGACCGCTACAGCGAAAAATCGGATACCGGAAAAAACAACCAGCAAAACGCAAAAAACTCTGAAAATGGGCTGTTTCATGAATTCCGCCAGGCGCAGAGCATTGGAAGCCCTGTCTCGATCAGCCGGATGAGCAAATCCGACATCCATTCCATAAAGGCGCAGTCCATCAGCTATTTGATGCAGATGCTGTTTGGAAGGGGCAGCCTGCACAATCAGTTTATCAGCGGCATCACCGGACAGCCTATGTCAGGCGGCTCCTTTGGCGGGACTTACTCGGAGTTTCGCTACGAATCTGAGACGGAGGAAACCTCTTTTTCCACAACCGGAACGGTCAAGACAGCAGACGGGCGGGAGATTGACTTTAACCTTTCCATGACAATGAGCCGCTCCTTTGAAGAAGCCTATGTGGGAAGCGTCAATTTTGGCTCCCCGCTGAAGTTAGAGCAAAACCAGCCTGGCCCCGTCCTTTGCGATCCGCTTGTCATCAATTTGAATTCTTATTCGGCTGACGTGACGGATCAAACCTTTTACTTTGACCTTGACGCGGACGGAGTGATGGATGAAATCTCCAATTTATCCGCAGGCAGCGGCTTTTTAGTGCTGGATAAGAATGGAGACGGCGTCATCAATGACGGCAGCGAGCTGTTCGGCGCCAAGAGCGGAGATGGATTCGCAGACCTTGCAGCCTACGATTCGGACGGAAACGGCTGGATTGACGAAAACGACCCGATCTTCAGCCAGCTTCGCATCTGGACAAAGGACGCCTCCGGAAAAGACGTGCTGTGCGCCCTGGGAGAAGCAGGCGTTGGGGCCATCTACCTTGGCAACGCCAATACGGATTTTGCCCTGAATTCCTCCAAAGACAATTCTACCAACGCGCTGATTCGAAAGACCGGGATTTTCCTTTATGAAAACGGGGCTTGCGGAACTGTGCAGCATCTGGACATGGCAAAGCATTGACACAGCTCCTATAAGGCCAATAAGAGGCGTAGGGACGGAGAAACTCTCCTATCCTTACGCCTCTTGTCTTTTACATCGGAACTCTGTTATGCGCTCCCGTCCAGCTGCCTTAAAATCACTTCCAACTGATCTGTCAGCAATTTATCTTTCTTAATAAGGTTCTCATGCTCCCGAATTAAGTTCTCCCTTTCATGCATAAGCTCCCTTACCCTCTCAATCACTTCTGCCTGATTCACTCGCAAACCCCCTTTTCTTTCACAAATGCACAAAACCGTCAAGGATAGGCGAATTAAAATTCCCCTTCCTCCACCACTAACTTCTCAAGATGCCAGATATCGTCCACATATTCCTGAATGGTGCGGTCAGACGAGAATTTGCCGGAATGCGCCGTATTGAGCATCGCCATCTTCGCCCAACGCTTCTCATCCCTGTACGCCTCTTCCACTTCCTTCTGCGCCTGCGCATACGAACGGAAGTCCGCCAGGATGAAATACGTGTCCGCATACCGTGTGCTCTGCGTATTTAACAACGAATTGTAAAGCTCACGGAACAGCTCGCTGTTCTGCGGAGAATAGAAGCCGTTAATCAGCTGCATCAGGACTTTACGGATATCCTGATCGTTGTTGAAAATCTGCATTGGATTATAATCCCGATTCTTCTCATGGGCAATGACCTCGTCGGAGCTCATGCCGAAAATAAACATATTCTCCTTGCCCACTTCCTCTAACATCTCCACGTTCGCGCCGTCCATCGTGCCAATCGTCACCGCGCCGTTTAGCATGAACTTCATGTTGCCCGTGCCGCTCGCCTCTTTGCTGGCCGTGGAAATCTGCTCGCTGACGTCCGCAGCGGCGAAAATCCACTCTGCATTGGAGACGCGGTAATCCTCAATGAACACCACCTTGATCTTGCCGCCAATGCTCTTGTCGTTATTGATGACCTCCGCCACGCTGTTGATCAGCTTAATCGTAAGCTTCGCAATCTTATAGCCCGCGGCCGCCTTCGCCCCAAAGATGAATGTCCTTGGGTAAAAATCACGATCCGGATGCTCCTTTAGCTCATTGTACAGATACATAATATGCAGGATGTTCAAAAGCTGCCGTTTGTACTCATGCAGGCGCTTCACCTGCACGTCAAAGATCGAGCGCGGATCCACGTCGATGCCGTTATGCTCTTTGATGTATTTTGCAAGGCGGAGCTTATTCTGATACTTGATGTTCATGAACTCATGCTGCGCCTTCTCATCGTCCGCATATAACGAGACCTTCTCAATCTTGCTTAAGTCCGTGATCCATTCCTCGCCCACATGATCGGTCACCCATGAAGCCAAAAGCTGGTTGCCATGCAGAAGGAACCTTCTCTGCGTGATCCCGTTCGTCTTATTGTTAAATTTGCTTGGGAACATCTCATAGAAATCCCTAAGCTCCTGATTCTTTAAGATTTCCGTATGCAGCCTCGCCACGCCGTTCACGGAATGGCCCGCGGCGATCGCAAGGTGCGCCATCTTCACCTGGCCGTTGTAAATGATCGCCATGCGCTCCACTTTGCCGTTGTCGCCCGGATACTGCCGCTGGATCTGAATGATGAACCTGCGGTTGATCTCCTCCACGATCTGATAGATGCGCGGCAAAAGCCTTGAGAAAATCTCAATCGGCCATTTCTCCAGCGCTTCAGCCATAATGGTGTGGTTGGTGTATGCGCAGACCTTCGTGGTGATGTCCCACGCGTCGTCCCACTGCAGCTCCTCCTCGTCCACCAGATAGCGCATCAGCTCCGCGACCGCCACCGTCGGGTGCGTGTCGTTTAACTGGAACGCCACCTTCTTTGGCAGGTCATGAATATCCGTATGCGTCTTCTTAAACCGGGCGATGGCGCGCTGCACGCTTGCCGAGACGAAGAAGTACTGCTGCTTTAAGCGCAGCTCCTTGCCCGCGATATGGTTGTCGTTCGGGTAAAGCACCTCCACCAGGTTCCTCGCCAGGTTCTCCTGCTCCACCGCCTTGTGATAATCGCCCTTGTCGAACGAGTCCAGCTCAAAGCACTCTACCGGCTCTGCGTCCCAGATCATCAATGTGTTCACGACGTGGTTGTCATAGCCTATGATCGGCATGTCATACGGCACGGCGCGCACCGACTGGTAGCCTTCCTGGATAAACTTCATCCTTCCGTTTGGGGAGTTGACCGCGCGGACATATCCGCCAAACTTCACCTCATACGTATATTCCGGCCTCCGAAGCTCAAACGGATAGCCATCCTTCAGCCAATTGTCCGGCACTTCCATCTGAAAGCCGTCCTCAATCTTTTGCTTAAACATTCCATAACGGTAACGGATCCCGCATCCATAGGCCGCATAGCCAAGCGTGGACAAGGATTCCATAAAGCAGGCCGCAAGCCTTCCAAGGCCGCCGTTTCCAAGCGCCGGATCCGGCTCCTGATCCTCAATGACGTTAATGTCAAGCCCCATCTCCTCCAGGGCCTCCGCCACGGCCTGATACGCTGTCAGGTTAATCAGGTTGTTGCCAAGCGCGCGTCCCATCAAAAACTCCATGGACATATAGTACACCACTTTGGAATCCTGCTTCTTCATGCTCTGCTGCGTTTCCATCCACTGATTGATGATCACGTCTTTCACCGCATAGGAAACCGCCTGGAAAATCTCCTGCTTATCCGCCTCCTCCAATGTCTTGCGATACAGGGTCCTGACATTGTCCTTCACCTGCTTCTTTAACTGTTCCTTGTCAAAAATCTGCTTTTTCAAGTAAGCTCCTCCTTCTTAAGTACGCATCCAAATGCCGCCTTGCGCGGCGCATGGCCCTGTCTCTCACAAAGCCAGCCCGCTATGCCTTCTTTACTTCCATCGTCACGCGCTCGCCGTTGATGTCCCATTCCTTCTCGTATCCGCAAAGCCTCTCCGTCGCAATTGAGACGGCAAACGCCTCGGCTAAAATCACGTCCTTATTCCTCTCAAAAATTCCGGCTATCTTCTCTCCCGACCGATAGGACACATAAATTCTGTCCGTCACCTCAAACCCCGCCTCCTTGCGCATGGTCTGCAGCTTGCTGATCAATTCGCGGACAAACCCCTCCTCAATCAGCTCCTCCGTCAGGTTCGTGTCCAGCACGACGGTCGCCTCATTGTCCCCTTCGGCCACATAGCCTTCCATCTGAGTCATTGCAATCAGCAAATCCTCCTCTAATAATACAACTTCTTCACTGACGCTGTCAAGTTTTAACGCCCCTTCGGCCTTTAGCCGCGCCATTGCCTCATTGCCGTCCAGATCCGCAAGCGCCTGCTTGATCTGCCCTAAATATTTTCCATATTTGGGGCCTACGGTGCGAAGCTGCGGCTTAAAGGAGTAGCTTGTAAACGCGCTGACGTCTTCCGTAAATTCAACTTTCTTCACATTCAGCTCATCCTCAATGACAGTAAGGAACTGCTCGGCAAGGGCAAACGGAGCCTTGACGTACATCTTTGCAATTGGCTGACGGTTCTTGATGCCCGCCGCATTCCTGCAGGCGCGCCCCATCACCACCAGCTTTAAGACGGCGTCCATGTCCTTTTCTAAATCCTTGTCAATACGGGACGCGTCCGCCGTCGGAAAATCGCATAAATGCACGCTTTCCGGCGCGTCCTCCCCCCCGCTTAGGGCCAGGTTGCGGTAAATGTCCTCCGCCATGAATGGAATCATGGGGGCGGCGCACTTCGCCACAGTGACAAGGGCCGTATGCAGCGTCATGTAGGCATTGATCTTATCCTGCTCCATGCCTTTCGCCCAAAAGCGCTCCCTGCTCCTTCTGACATACCAATTGCTCATCTCATCCACAAAGCCGTCAAGCGCCCTTGCCGCCTCTGGAATCCGATAATTGCCCAAATTCCTGTCCACGTCCATAACCAGGCTGTTGAGCCTGGACAGCAGCCATTGATCCATGATCGGAAGCTTATCCTGCTTAAGCGTATAGTTTGACGCGTCAAACCCGTCGATATTGGCGTACAGCACAAAAAACGCATAGGTATTCCAAAGCGTCCCCATAAATTTGCGCTGCCCCTCCTGCACGGCCTTGCCATGGAAGCGGTTTGGCAGCCATGGCGCGGAATTGATGTAAAAATACCAGCGGATCGCGTCTGCCCCATATGTTTCCAACGCCTCAAACGGGTCGATGGCATTTCCCTTGGACTTGCTCATCTTCTGGCCTTTCTCATCCTGCACATGCCCAAGCACAATCACATTCTCATAAGGCGGCTTGTTGAATAAAAGCGTCGATTCCGCCATCAGGGAATAGAACCAGCCGCGCGTCTGATCCACCGCTTCGGAAATGAACTGCGCCGGGAACTGCCGCTCAAACAGCTCCTTATTCTCAAACGGGTAATGATACTGCGCGAACGGCATCGCCCCGGAGTCAAACCAGCAGTCGATGACTTCTGGCACACGGCGCATCGTGCCGCCGCAGTCCGGGCAGGGGAAGGTCACTTCGTCAATATACGGCCTGTGCAGCTCCACCTTTTCGGCATCCTTGCTGCCGCAGCGCTTCGCAAGCGCCTCCCTGCTGCCAATGCATTCCTGCCGCCCGCACTCGCATTCCCAGACGTTAAGCGGCGTCCCCCAGTAGCGGTTGCGGGAAATGCCCCAATCCTGGATGTTTAAAAGCCAGTCTCCAAAACGCCCTTTCCCAATGGATTCCGGGATCCAGTTCACCGTATTGTTGTTGCGGATCAAATCCTCCTTCACCGCCGTCATCTTAATGAACCAGGACTCCCTCGCGTAATAGATGAGCGGCGTGTCGCACCGCCAGCAGTGCGGGTACTCATGCTCAAACTTGGGCGCGTCAAACAAAAGCCCCTTTTTCTCCAAGTCCTTTAACACCAACGGATCCGCTTTCTTGACGAAGACGCCCGCGTAATCCGTCTCCTCCGACATCTCGCCTTTGCCGTTCACCAGCTGCACAAACGGCAAATCATACCTTCTGCCCACATTGGCGTCGTCCTCGCCAAACGCGGGGGCGATATGGACGATCCCCGTGCCGTCCGTCAAGGTGACATAGCTGTCGCAGGTGATGTAATGCGCCTTCTTGTGCTGCTTCTCTATGATCGAATCCGCAAAATGAAACAGCGGCTCGTACTCTTTCCGCTCCAAATCCGTCCCCTGATACGTCTCCAGGACTTCATATGCCGCCCCGTCTTCCGCCAAAGAGCCTAACACCTTGTCTAAAAGCGCCTGCGCCAGATAGTACACGCGGCCGTCCGCCGCCTTCACTTTGCAGTACGCCTCGTCCGGGTTCACGCAAAGCGCGACGTTGCTTGGCAGCGTCCACGGCGTCGTCGTCCACGCCAAAAAATACGCGTCCTCCCCCACGACTTGAAAACGGACAATGGCAGAACGCTCCTTGACCGTCTTATACCCCTGCGCCACCTCCTGAGAGGACAGCGGCGTCCCGCAGCGCGGGCAGTACGGGACAATCTTAAAGCCTTTGTATAAAAGCTTTTTGTTCCAAATCTGCTCTAAGGCCCACCACTCCGACTCAATGAAATCGTCATGGTAAGTGACGTAAGGATCCTCCATGTCCGCCCAAAAGCCGACCGTCCCGGAAAAATCCTCCCACATCCCTTTGTACTTCCATACGGATTCCTTGCATTTTTCTATAAACGGCTCCATGCCGTACGCCTCAATCTGCTCTTTTCCATTTAATCCAAGCAGCTTCTCCACTTCCAGCTCCACCGGGAGCCCATGCGTGTCCCATCCGGCCTTCCTTGGGACATATTTCCCCTTCATCGTCTGATACCTTGGGATCATGTCCTTAATGACGCGCGTTAAGACATGACCGATATGCGGCTTTCCGTTCGCCGTTGGCGGCCCGTCATAAAAGGTATAGGTCTCGCCTCCTTTGCGGATCTCCATGCTCTTCTCAAAAATATGCCTGTCCTTCCAAAACTGCCCCGTCTTTTTCTCACGCTCCACAAAATTCAGGTTGGCGTCAACTTTGTTGTACATGGCTTCCTCCCATCCATTCCTTATATCTCATTCCTTATATCTGAATACTACGAAAAACCCCCTCTGATCCGTAATAGGACGAAGGGGCTTACATCCGTCTTTCGCATTTACAGTATAAAGCGGGCAGGCAACATTTGTCAAGAATTTCATAGCGCCCGCGCCAAAAACCGTCCGCTTTGGCTCCCTGCCAAAATGCTTGAGGGCAGAACAAAGCGCATCTGCCCCGTTCTGCCCTCAAATGTCCCGATAAATTCCCAGACGTCAATTTCTACACAGCGCTAAAACGTCCGCTGCCCGTCCTCATCGTCCGAAAAACGGAACGTATCCTCAAACTCATCATAAAACTCGTCGCCCAGACGCCGTTCCAGCTCCCGCTCAAACCCTTCCCGAAACCCTTTCTGAAAGTCCGCGGAAGTCGCGACCATGACAGAAAACGCCAGGAATAGAAGGATGGACAGCGCCGATGTGACGATGCCCGCGATCGCCATGCCCTTTTTGCTCCCCGCCCTCGTCAGCTGAACCACGCCAAAGACAATTGCGATAATCGCCAATATAATATTGACGCAGCTGCAAAAAAGCACAAGCGACAGCACGCCCATCACAAGAGACGCGACCCCAAAGCCCTGGCTGACTGGCTGATACGGCTCCTGACCCATCTGCTGGCCGGAATATTGCCCATAGCAATTTGCGTTATATGCATCCTGCCGATACGCCCCCTGACCGAATGCATCCTGCCGGCTGCCGCCCTGGTAAGCGCCCTCCTTATATTCCCCCTGCCTTTGGCAGGCGCCCTCCTGATACAAGCCCTGCTGCGGCGCTCGGGAGGGCTCGTCATTCTTTCTTTCTGATAAAAACGGATCCTCGTTCATCCTGCTCACTCCCATCTTTTCATTTTCAAATATGCTCTAATAGTAACATATCTCATAAACAGAATGCAAGAAAATCCGTTACCGCTCAACCTTCACGCCATTCAACTCGAAAGATCCGGCGCTTGGGGCCTGTATCCAGCATTGCTCCTGACCGTCCTTGCTTTCCATAAACGCGCCATAATCAATTGTTATATGCATCCAGTCCAGTAATGTCGGGGGAACCCACGGCTGCGGACGTAAAATATGGAATTTCTTATAATATTCTCCCCGCCGCTTCAGCCAAGCGCTATGACACGCCTTTCCCATGCGCTCTAGGCAGTCCCCCATCTCCTCCGCCTTTTCTTCCTCCATCGTCGTCTTCCGGCTCTGTTCATTGCAATGCCTAATCAAAGTGTCTATATCGTTTTGGACGCTTTGATCAAATTTCCGTTTGCTTATATACTTTTGGCTGCACTCCCGGCATTTTTGAGGCTCCTTCCGTTCCTCTAAAATTGGGATATGCGCTACGATCGAAAGCGACTCCAGCATAGATTCCGCATTGGGCTTCGTCTTTTCTGTGCTAGGATTTACGTCATAGATTAACAGCGCCTGCTCCCTCTGCCCCAACGCGCCCCTGTCCCGCTCACAGGAAGACTGCTGATACATTCCTGGCTTAAGCCCATGGTAAATCGTAGTGTCCGCCAGATTTTCATCGTCGTTTAATTTGGAATTATCCCAGGAATCCTGCCCAATAAAACAGCTTCCCCCATTCGTCGCCTTGCCGACTGAATTGCATAGCGCCGTCTTCACCCCTGCCGCCAGATAATCTCCCTGTCCCCACACATAGTAATCCGCCGTCCTCGTCGTGCAGGCAGGCAGAAGCAGAATCGGCGTGCGGCTGTAACGGCTCTTTTCCTGATAAATCGCCGTATAGGCTCCAAAATCCAGGATATCCTGCAGCATTTCTTTTTTATATTCCTCTTTCTTCTCTTTATTAGTTGATACATACTTATTATATGCCTTGAAAGACTCGTTGAAAAAACTGGGATAATTGCATATGGCGGAAACGGCAAACATCTCCGCGCAGATAATCTCCGTCACATCGCCCCTGGCGTCCCTTAGAATCTCCTTTCCATGCATTTTTTTCATAAGCGGCATAAAGTTCCCTTTTCCCGCCGGAACCGGGTTGATATCCTCATGCAGCGTCAGGGACGGATACTTTTTAAATTTTTCTGCAAGGATTCGAACCTTTTTGGATGTTCCCTCTTCTTCGTTTCCCCGATCCACTTCAATGACAGGCAGCATCGCCGCATTCCAATACGCTGAGCTGTTTAAATATGTTTCCGTCTGATCTGTTTCGCCCTCTTCCAAACCCATCCTTTTCCAATATGCTTCGTCAAAGCGATAGTGCGGCGGTATGCGGAACGTGCCGGCCCAGACGGAAAATGAATACTTATTTCTAGATATTAGTCGACACATCCATTCCACGGTCTCCGGACGCACCGAATATTCGGGCAGGAGCAAAATTTCCACGCCAAAGCAGCTGCAAGCTTCCATGGCATGCCTCAAAATTTCCCTGCGGCGAAATTCCGCGCAGCTTCTCTTCTTCCCATACGTCCCTTCCCGCTGCTCTTTCTTCTCTTTTTTGAGCCGCTCCTTTTCTAACACGGGACACGCCTCCATCAAAGGATGGTAATAGCTGTCGTCAATTTGAAACTGCAGTATCGCAATCCGGTCAAAATTCGCAAACTCCTTTTTCCTCTTTTCCCAGGCTTCTCTTTGCCTAGGATAGATGCCCGACAGAGGAAGCCCCTCCCCGCCATGGTTTGAATTGATCTGTCCATGATCGGCTGGCCCTGCCGGGCCGCCGGGATCTTTTGGGCCGCTGCCTGCTGCATTTCGGCCGGCGCTCTCCTCATGGCCGCTTTTTCCTTCCGCGTCGCGCATGAAATCCGGCGCAGCTTTCGCAGGCGCGTCCGCCATTTCCTGCTGACCTTGCGCCGCGCCTTCCTGCTTCTCCCATCCTTGCAGCAAATCCCCAAACGGCTCGACAATCGCAGAGACGCCCAATACCTTCTTGTGCCTGACAGACGCTGTGAACAGGCGCAGCCGCCGATCGTCCACACAACGCTCAACATTCTCATATTCCTGACGCAGCTTGCCAAACGTCAGGAAATAAGGCGTTTCACGAAGCTGACCTCCAGAATAGTCAATGACGACGTCCGCCCCCAAACGGCGCTGCCTATAGTCTGCGTCCTTTACGGTAAGCACGTTGATTCCTGCCAATTCGTCCAGTTTGTTTAAATGAGAAATCATTTCTACGACACGTCCTGCCTCCCACGCCTCATAAAAATTTCCCAATCCATCATACGGAAACGCCCTTGCATCTTTCTTCTTCGATTCCTTTTCCTCTGTTTCCTTCCAGGCAAGAAGGTCGGCCAGCCCTGTCAAATGCTCTTTGACGCCCTCCTGCCCTTCGTTGTTCTCCTTTAAGATATGCCCGGTCAGCTTCTCTGCCTCGCACAGCTTCGCCAGCATCATAACCCATCCAAGATGCGTCACAAACCGAATTGAGCGGTCATTTTCACGATGGAGCAGACGTTCCCACACATCCTTCCATTCTCCCTGAACCGTTAAGGCAGTGTTCTCTTCCAATCCAAGCGCAGCAAAGGGCGGGCAACTGCCTTCCTTCAAAAATCCCTCCCGCTGCGCCTCCGTCAAGTCACGAATCCGCTCCAAAACCTGCATACGCAGATTCATTAAAACCGCATCGGAAAACAGCCCGGCTGAAAGCGCCAAGATCCCTAAAAGGTCAGCCGTCTCCTGGCTGCACAACGCATGAATCCGATCCGCCAGGCAGCAGTACAGACGTGGCACGCGCCGCTCAAATTCATACTGCGCCGCCCCTGCTGCACCTTCAGACTCCAGCAGGCGGATGAGAGGCAAAAACCCAAAGCGCAAATGATTTTTCGCCCATATCGCCAATTCCAGGAAAACGTCTGAAAATTGATAGCGCTTTTTCTCCAGGCGATTCCGAATAAAATCATTTTCTATCCTGGCATTTTCTAAGTAGACGTCCCTGCGCACCCCTTCCTTCAAATAGCCTTTGATTTGCTCAATTGTGCGCAGGACGGCAGAGCGGTAAGAATGCTCGCTTTTATTCTTCGCGCCGTGATGCAGATAATGCCCCTGCAAGCGCCTTGCGGAATATGTCAGCATTTCCGCATGCTGCCTGTATTCCTCCTCCTTCGAGCTTTGCTCCAGCTGGATTCTGTCAACATTGCCCGCGTCCGCCAAAAGGATGCCGGCAATCCAAAAAGCCGCTCCGTCGGCATTGACCCCTTGCAGCAGAAACCTTCCCGCCGCCTTCTCCACAGCGACGGCATCGTTGGAAACGCCCTTCGGCACAAGATAAGAAATCCCAAGCATAACGTCATCCACTTCTTTTTTCTCTGGATCCCAAATTATAATGACATTTTTTTTGGAGAGGATCAGCTTTTCATTCGGATTTTCTTGGCTGACGGACAAAATATGATCCGCCAGCTTCTGATAAGCCCCGGCCACTTTCTCTAAGACGGTCAGCGGGTCAGGCCCCCCTTCTTCTTTCATATACTCTTCCAGGCTGATATACTGCTTCTGCTCCTGCTTTAAGGACGCCTCAAAATGCATTGCCTGGCTTCCTTCGACCTTTCCCTGACAGCTTCTCCAGGTCACGCCTGCCGCGACAGCCTTCTCCTCGCTGCAAAAATCATAGCGCTCCGCTTTCAGCGCATGACAGCCCGGCTCCAGCCTGTACGCCATAATCCCCGGATAATTCACGCCCGGAAAGACCGGAAGAACTGCCTTCCCATCTCCCAACGAAAACAAATACTCGGAAAATGCCGACACCCCGCCAATCACTTCAGCCCGCATCTTAGGCTTCAATACATTGAGCGCCACCCGCAACGCAACGGAGGCCATATTGTCTGTATGCTTCTTCTCCCCAACCTCATCCAGCCAAATCTGTATGCACTCCATCAAGATATTGCTCTCTGGCCCCACTTTCAGCCGAGCGCCATATTCTTGAAGCTGACTGTTTATCTCCTTTATTTCACTTTTCTGTTTTGCCTTTCCATAGCCTGCCATGGCATAATGAAAAATCTGACACAGATCATCGTTTACAATATTGAGTTTTTTTATCTTTTGTTCCTTGCCAACGCACCACTTCCAGCGAAGGGAATATTCATTTTCCTCCCCCTCCCAGTTCCATTTCATCTCGCATTCCGCCAGGGAAGCTATTTTTAACAGCTTCAACTGCGTTGCCCATGCGTTCTTCTGCATCAGCTCCGTATGGCAGACTGCATCTTTGACTGCGCGAATCACATCCTCCGCCTGAAACGCCTCCTGAATCTTATCTACGGTAGACTTCCAAAAATCACGCAGCCGCGCCTGTGCCGCCGCCCTTTGCCGAACCAGGATTCTCATGCAGCCTTCCAAAAACACATAAACGGAAATCCCGTCTGTCCATAGCATCGACTCCGCAGGGCAGTCTTGCATCCCTTTATCCCACAATTTCTGAAATTCCAAAAAGAGGCCTCCGTCTGCTTTTGCCGCCTGATATAGCATAAATTCAGAAAAGCGGACAATGTCGCCGATTCGAATTTCATCCATCTTAAAAACTAAATCCAGGAACCTGCCCGCATCCACTGCCATGTCCGTGCCCTCGTACAGCATGGGCCGTAAGGCGCTTTGCAGGGCATTCAGCGCATCCCTCCGGCTCACCATGTCGTACTCTCCGCTTTCCTCAACAACAGAATCCAGCGTGTCGTCCGCCATGTCAAATGCGACGGACACTCCAAGCCCGCCCCTTGCGTCCACTGTCCATTCCATCGCCTCTTCTTTCGTTATGCCGTCCTCCGCATCCGTCTTTGGGCTTAACTCAAGGCCCATCTCATACAATATGGAAGTAATTGTATGTTTCATGCTTAGCAAAAGAGACGGGTCAGACGCAATGAGAATCATGTCGTCCACATAACGGCAATACCTCGCCGCAATCCGCCCCTTTTCACAAGCGCTGTTGGCATATTTCACAATTTGATACACCTGCCTGTCCACCTCAAACAGCACCGCATTCGCAATGTAGGCGGACAGATTTGGCCCCTGCGGTATGCCGCAATCGGGATCTTCCTTCTTTTGCAGGCTGCCATCCTTCGCATCATAATACCTATCTGCATATAAGGTCTGCAGAATCCAATCCACCAAATTTTTCGCGCACTGATCTGCATTGCCTGCCCGATTGCCAAAGCACTTAAATTTTTCGGAATCTTTTAGCAAAGCCTGCCTTACCGGCTCATAGACCGCATTCCGCACCACATATTTCCTGATATGGTCGTAAAAGCCCCTGATATCCAGCTTAACCCGATAAACAACGTTCCCCTTTAAGGCGCGGATCCCTTCCTGCACATAGTGGATATAGTCCTTCCAGCACTCATAAAACGGCCGGTACATCCCATGCTCAATCGGAACTGTCCCGCTCACCGCAGGCATTTCAACCTGGTAGGCAAAGCTGACCACCTCATCTATGGCTCCTTGATACCCATATCCCGTCAGATAGGCTCCCTTGCCCTCCTGATGCCTGACCGCGGGAATAAAGCTTTCGTACTGCGCATCCGTCCCGCGCGTCAAAAGCTCATTCAGCACATATTGCTGCAGCAGCAATTCCTCGTGGAGATACAGCGCCTTCCTTCTCTGCTCATCCTTCTTTTTCGGCTCCCAGGCTGTAATGAGGGGAATCTCTGCAAAGGATTTGAGCTCTTCGAGCCTGGAATAAAAATAGGGGAAAAACGCGTCTGCGCCAAGCGCGATCCGATTCCAGGATTCCTCATCCAGGCTAATCGGCTCCCTGTGATAGCTGGCGCGCGCAATCTGTAAGGCCGTCTGCATCCGATACAGATATTGCTTCGCCTCATCCCCAAAATACGCCTGAACGCCTCCTATCCCACGCACATAGCTTTGCAGCTTGCCATAGGCATACGCCTCGTCCCCGCTCTCTTCCTCGCCATCCAATTCGCTTGCATGAACTGCCGAATGCCAGCCAAACACCTCCTGCCATTCCTCTTTCGTCAGCAAATTTTCGATTTCGTGCAGCATGCTGATACGGCCCTCAACCGACCGCGCCTTATATTCCGTCTTTACGTCAAGCTCCGTTAAGGAACGCCCCTCGCTTCGCAAAAAATAGCGGAACAAATACTCTGGCACAGAATAGGATTTCACGTCAGGCGTTTCTTCTGCGCCAAGCCCCTTATAACACTCATCTGGATCTTTCTTCTCCCCTGCGGTCACATATACCGCAATATTTGTCCGGCGCAGCACGCTGTGCTTCCAGAGGTTTTGGATGGTCTTATAATTTCCCTCCAGGCCCGCTTCATCGTTATCCATAAAGACACAGATCTTCACTGCATGAGATGAGCCGGCCACATACTCCGCAACCGCCTGGGACTGCTCCCTTTGCAGATAGCTGCCCAATACGGCGACGGCGCTCTTCCCATTCTGCTCAAGCCGGAGGGCGTCAAAAATCCCCTCTACCAGATACAATTCTTCCGTTTCTTTTGCTTTCCGCTTTTCGGCGCCTTCCTGAACACGATGAAGCCGATATAGGATCTTTCTTTTAGGCAGTTCCTTAGTAAACAGATATTTGGGCTTATCATCCTCCCTGACGCTTCTGCCTGCAAACCCGACAATATTCCCCTGACTGCTGCGCAGCGTTATGATGACGCGATCCCGCCTGAAAAAATCTTCATATCTTCCAAAGCGGATATCTCTGTCCGTATTTTTTACTTTTTGAAACAGCTTCAGATCCTCTAGTACATTCTTTTCCTCTAAAAAAACATCCTCACCCTCTAAGGAATTCTTCAGTTTCCTTCCCGCTGCAAAAAACACTTCCGCACGGATCAAAAAGTCCAAATTATAGCCTCTTTCTCCTGCAAATATGGCAAGGCCTCTTTTTTCTTCCGCCGTCATATCCCGATAGCAATTCCAAGCCACGTCATACCCGGTCGGCAAAGAGGCGCCCTCCAAACAAGGCGGCTTTTCTGAAAGGACTTCGGGATACTGCCCCTCAATCCAAAAAAGGCATTCCTTCGTGTTACAGTTCAGACGTTCTTTGAGAAAAGAAAGCACATCGCCGTTCTCACCGCACTGAAAGCAGTAATATCGGTTGCTGTCCGTATAAATATGCATGGAGGGATGTTCGTCACTATGATGCATACATTGACAGACAAAATCGTTCCCAACAGGGTGCAGCGCAATATTTAATTTTCTGCATACATCTGTCATTAAAATTTTATTCCGTAAATACGTATAATACTCGTTTCTTGCATTTTCCATTGTTTTTGCATTCCCCTCACCATTTCCATGATTTATAAGATATTATATCATTTCTTAGCGAAAAAGGGTTGCGAAAATTGACGAAAAGCCGCATTCTCTGATTTTTTCCGTAAGCCTCGCCATGGGAATGACGTCATAATCGGCATGAACTGCACGTTTGTGGACAACAGCCCCATCCGCATCGGGAACCGCGTCCTGATTGCGTCCAACGTCCAGCTTTACACGTCTTCACACCCCATTCTGCCAAAAGAGCGCCTTATTCCAGACTGGAAAGGCAAGCATCCCTCTTTTTTCAGAACCTGGGCGCGCCCCATTGAAATCAAAGACAACGCATGGATTGGCGGCGGCGGCATCCTTTTGGCAGGAGTGACCATCGGGGAAAACTCCGTGATCGGAGCCGGAAGCGTCGTCAACCGCTCCATTCCGGCTATACCGAAGAATTTCCCTATATCGCGACCCGCGTGCTGATTGACGAATACATTGGGCGTTGTGTACCCTGGCACTGGCATAAAGCGGTAGAAATCTTCTATATGGAGAGCGGCGCGCTCGAATACCGAACGCCAAACGGAACCTGGACGTTTCCTGCGGGGAGCGGCGGGATGCTCAATTCCAACGTCCTCCATGCGACAAAGGCCCTGAATCCGTCGGAAACGACCATACAGGCGCTTCATATTTTTGACCCGTCTTTTTTAGCCGGGAAACAGGGAGGAAAAATTGAGCAGACGTATATCCTTCCACTTGCGACGGCGCCGCAGGCAGAAATGATCCCCCTTTCCCCCGACAAAGCGGAAGAAGCCGCCATTTTACAGCGGATACGGGAGGCCCTTTTTTTCGATGAAGCGGAATTTGGCTATGAAATGAAGCTGCGGGAGGTCCTTTCACACATTTGGCTCCTGCTGTTCACAAAGTCACGACCCCTGCTTGAGCATAAGGGCGCATACGAAAAATCAAATGAAAAGATCAAAGAGATGATGATTTACATCCACGAGCATTATGACAGGAAAATTTCTGTAGAGGAGCTGGCCGCCTCTGTTTTCTTAAGCGAACGGGAATGCTTTCGGACATTCCGCAGATGCCTGCATATGACGCCGACAGAATATATGAAAAACTACCGGCTGCAAATGGCGGAGCAGATGCTTGCGAACAGCAACGCCCCGGTGACGGAAATCGGCCATGCCTGCGGCCTTGGCAGCAGCAGCTATTTTGGGAAATTATTTCGGGAATACGCGCGCTGCACGCCGCTGGAATACCGGAGCCGAAAACAGGGAAACGGCTAAAAGCCTCCCATCAGAGGCCAAACAAGGACAAAAGGCCGTCCAGATACTTAAACCTCACCGTAAGCTCCCCCTCCGCCCTAAGCTCTGCATACTCCTCCTCCGTCAAAACTGCCTTCAGCTCTTCTTTGGCGCCTTCCTTTGCCGCCTCATAGACGCTGCCGGAAAAGCAAAGGTTCGGATACATCACGCACCACCAATTTTTTCCCTTCCCATCTCCGATCACGACCTTTAAGGCGCGGTACTCTCCCCCAGGAAACGTGTACTCCCCATAGGTTTTATCCGGGAAGCTGGCGTCCGCCACAAACGCGTCCACAGAATAATCGTACCCTTCCCGCGCCATGACCTCCCTCGCGCAGCCTTCAATCTGCGCAAGCCGCCCATTCACGGCCCGCTCGCATTCCTTCCGGTCCGAAACGCCCTTTAGCTCCTCCCCAAGGTACGCCCCAATCTCATCCCGGATTTTCAGCTTCAAATCCTGATCCTCCAAAGAATCGCTGTTCGCAATGACATGAAACCGCAAAACCTGCTGCGCAAGCTCCCCTTGCAGCCTGTGCCGGCGGTAACGGTACGCGCCGCCCAACAAAATAGCCCCCATTAAGCAAAACATTCCCACCCGATAAACTCTTTTCATTGCCCGATTCTCCCTTTCTATCTGTCTTTATAACGATGCCGCCCTTCGTTTTTTGCCGCATCTTTGCTCCGCCAAACGCCGCGGCGGCTTTCTTACTGTAAAAGAATTCCCAAAAATTGGAAGCTTATGCAGCAAATTCTATTTTTTTATTCCCTTTCACGCAGTCCACGGTTCCCAAACAAGGAATGCCTTTTAGCGTCGGCCCCCTGCCAAATGGCGCTGTGCCAGGCCGTCACTCTACGACTGGCTGCACAAAATTACGTCCACCTCATACCTGACCTCCAAATCAGAAAGGAACCCTGCCAGATCCCCCCGATACCGCCTTAAGCTCTCGCCGCCCGACATCCCAAGCTTATAAAAGCAGTTGTTCATGTCAATTCCCGGCGCGTCTTTTAGCCGCCTCGCCCCCTCATTTAACTGCCGCTCAAACAGCTCCTTTATCTGACGCCTCACCGCCTCACCGTCGTCTCCCCCCGTGTCCATCTCTTTCTCCACAACCGCCTCCAAATGGATTTTATTGCGGTATATGAGGCCGCCATCGTTTAAAAATTTTCCTCGCACGCGAATGCGGTTAATGAGGATGGCCGTCCCGTCCTCTAAGGAGAACGACAGCTTTTTTATTTTTCCCTGGCTTAAATAAGAAAGCACAGCCTCATTGACCTCCACTTCCCCTTTGGGCGCGCCGCCAGAAAGCGCATAGTAGCTTCGGATCACAGGAACCCCGCCCGATTCCGCAAGCACCGGGATCAACAGCAGCTGCTCCCTATTCCACATCTCATTGCACAAATCCCCAAATGTCGCCGCGTCTTTTAGCTTATAATCTTCCCGGCTGTCCATCATCTCCTCCAGATAGCTGCCAATCGAAGCGTCCAGCTTTTTATCCAGCAACAGGATTTCCGCAGCGTCCTCCGAAAAAAACAGCAGCGTGTTCCTCGCAATCAAATTTTCTTTTTCGCAAATCCAAATAAAATTCGACAGCGCCTCCGCGTCCTCCACAAAATCCACCGACAAAATCAACGCCTTCATATGGTTATAATCCAGAATTTTGTTGGTCTGGTTCGCATATTTAGAAACCGCGGTATAAAAATCCTCATCCTCGATATAAAAATCCGTCCCGCCAGGGCTGCCCTCCGCTTTTTCATCTGCAATTTTCGAAAGATCCTGAAATTTATAGCTGACCCGGCAGGCGTCTTCTTGCCTGTCCACGCCCATTGCCAGTGGGAATTTCCGATTCTCAAGCTCCTGCGTGCTGCACCCGGAAAGGAGCGCCGCGCCGCACAGCAGCACAATGCACTGGGCCGCCGCCCTCCCTTTTCCACGAAGCCGGATGCAAATCCCCGCCAAAAGCGGAATGACGGCAACCGCGGGCGTCGCATACTGCAAAAACAGCCGCTGCAGCAATTCCGTGACGTCCATGGAACGGTAGCAAAGCACCGATATGCCAAAAAACGCCAATGCCGTCAAAAAAATCCAAAGCCCCTTCCCTTTCCCTCCGGTCAGCGCAGTCAGGTTTTCCGACGCGTAAAACATACTGCTGCCAAGCAGCGCGAACACCGTAAAAAACCAGATCGCCACCATAAGCGCGTCCTGCCTTTGAAAAAAGCCGCCCGGAATCTGCACCATGCTCATCATTGCCACCGCCGGGTATTCCATGCCCTTCATGCCAGCCACGCCGAACAGCCCCTGCAAAATGCCGTAAAGCGCCAGGATTGTGACGCCGCAAAACAGCGAAGCGCCCGTCAAGGCCCCTCGGATCGAGTCTTTCTTCTTTGCGAACGGAACCAAAAACAAGGCGAATCCGCCCAGTGAAAAGACCGAAAACGTCAGGTAGCTGCCCGTGAAAATCCCTCTCGCGTCTTGTGCGTACAGCGGAAACAGGCGCGGAACCTCCACATCCCTCGCGGCCAAAAACAGCATGAAAAACAGCGGCGCCATCAAAAACCAGAACACGATCTCATAAATCCGCGCCCTGCCCTCAATTCCCTGCAAAATCGCATAGACGGCAATCGCCACGATTCCCGCCGTAATCCAATAAAAAGACTGCTCCTTTAACAGGTCAATCACGATCAGATGCCCAAACACATACGAAACATATCCCCCCAGAAGCAAATAGTAGACGACGTAAAACAAAAGGAAGGCGCTGCCCAAAACAGTCCCAAAGCAGCGTTTCAAAAAGGCGGGATAGCCCTCCCCCTCCTCCATGGAGGAGATCAGCCAGCCCAGAAGAAAGCTATAGGCCACCCCGGCGCCGGCGCCGGCGCCGATGGCAAGCATCCCGTTTTTCCCCGTATATTCCCCTAAAGCGGAGGGCAGAAGCAGCGTCCCAACCCCAAGCAGGTCATACGTCAGCAGCCGGAACATCTGCCGTTTTGAAATTTTGTTATTTTTTGAAAACATACGAATCCTTCCTTCTCAAACGTATTCTCTGATTCCTTTTTGCATAAATCGGGCGGCGCTTCATCAAAAACAACGGCTCCCTGAAAATGGAGTCCCGCTCATCCTGATACCCGTTTAAGTCCGCTCCGACAAACGGCATCAGGTACGGAATCCCAAAGCTCTTTAAATGGGACAGATGCACCAGCACCAGCAAAAGGCTGATTAAAAATCCGTAAAAGCCTAGCCAAGAGCAAAAGAGGATAAATCCAAATTTTAACAGCCGAAACGCCGTGGCGAATTCCTCATTTGGAATCGCAAAGGAGCATAGCGCCGTAAAGGCCACCACAATCACGACAATCGGGCTGACGATATTTGCCTCCACCGCAGCCTGCCCGATAATTAAGCCCCCGACGATGCCAATCGTATTCCCCATCGCCCCCGGAAGGCGAACCCCCGCCTCCCGCAGAAGCTCAAACGCAATTTCCATAATCAGCACTTCTACGACCGCGGGAAACGGCACCCCCTGCCTGGCAGCCGCAAACGAAAGCAAGAGCGTCGTAGGCAGCACCTGCGTATGGAAATTAGTGACGGCAAGGTAAAGGCCCGGGAACGTCATCGCGAAAAAAGCCGCCAGATACCGCAGCATCCTGCCAAACGAGGCGATTTCCCAACGGTTGTACATATCGTCGCTTGTCTTAATGAACGAATTGTAATCGGTGGGCAAAATCAATCCCACAGGGGAATTGTCCACCAACAGCACGACCCTCCCCTCCAAAATCGCCATCGCGGCCCGGTCGGGCCGCTGCGTCGTCTGAAACTGCGGAAACGGAGAATACCATTTCTCTTCTGACAGCTGCTCCACCACGCCGCTGTCCAGAACCCCGTCAATTTCATATTGATTCAGCCGCCGCTCCACCTCCTCCAACAGCTTTGGATATACCAAATCCTCCATATAGACGATGTCCACGTTTGAATTGGTCCTGGTCCCCATCTTAAGCTCTTTCACCTTCAGCTTAGGCGTGCGCAGCCGCTTTCGAATCAGGGCTGTGTTCACTTTGATGGAATCCGCAAACCCCTCCTTTGAGCCGCGGATCACCTTTTCAGAATCCGGCTGCGTCACCCCCATGTTCGGATAGCCTTTGTCGGGAATCTTCATCGCCTTGTCAAAGCCGTCCACAAACAAAATGACGTCGCCTGTCAGCATGGCCGCCGCGGCCTCTTCCACCGTCTCAAACAGCGTCATGTCAGAAATGCCAAGGGCATTCTTCTCAAGGCTCGCTAAGATATCCTTCCCCGTCATGGCGCAGAACTCATTTAACATCTTGCCGATCACGGATTTCTCAAACAAAAAGCTCCCGCCTGTCACCTCCACATATGCGAGAAAGCAGCCTACGTCCCTCTCTAAGCCAAGCTGCATCTCTTTCTTTTTGATATCCGCCGATTCGCCCAACAGCGTCAAAAACGCCTGCTTATTCTTGCTTAATTCTTTTTCCATCCTTTCGCCCCCTGCTCAGCTGAAATAATCCTTAGCTTTCGGACCTGCCGCGCCAACGCGCCATTTTGCCTTTTAAGCTAAGAAAATAGGGATAGATTTGCATCTATCCCTATCTTCAGTATCTTCAATCTTCTTCTATTTTATTCCTATTTCATCATCAGAAGCAGTCGCTACGCCCTTCTGGTATTGTAAATGCTTGTCAGGTACACCTGTTTGGCAATGCCCGCGTCACGAAGCCTCTCAAACTCCGCCTTCGCCGTCCGCTCATCCTCAAACAGCCCGAACACGGTAGGCCCGCTCCCGCTCATCATGGCGTTTATCGCCCCGTTTTCCTTCATATGACGCTTAATGGCGTCAATCACCGGATACTTCGGGATCGTCACGGTTTCCAAAAGATTCCCCATCAGCCGCGCAGCCTCCCCTAAATCCTGTCCTGCTATAGCCGCAATCTGCGCGTCGATGTCAGGATGCTGCGTCTGCTCATCCAATTTCAGATTCTCATAGACAAATTTCGTCGATACGCCGACTGCGGGCTTCGCGATCAGCACCGGGCATTTGGGCATTGGCGGAAGGCTCTTAAGCTTCTCCCCTATCCCTTCCGCAAGTGCCGTCCCGCGCATCAGGCAATATGGCACGTCGGCGCCGACCTTCACGCCAAGCTCCATCAGCTTTTGCCGCTTTAAGCCCAAATGGAAAATCTCATTCATGCCGTAAAGGACGGCCGCGGCGTCTGAGCTCCCCCCTGCCAGGCCCGCCGCCACGGGGATGTATTTCTGCAAATCGACCGCGACTCCGCTTTTGATTTTATACGTATCCATCAGAAGCTTCGCCGCCTTATAAATCAGGTTATTCTCATTCGTCGGCAAAAAATCCAGGTTCACCGTAATGAATATGCCTGGCTTTTTGGTTTTGACAATCTCAAGCTGGTCATACAGATGCACCGTCTGCATCACCATCTTCACCTCATGGTAGCCGTCCTCCCGCCTGCGGATGACGTCAAGGCCCAGGTTAATCTTCGCCAACGCCTTTACATTGATTTTATCCATTTTTCTCCTCCGACTGCTCCTCTTTGGACTTCACGATCGCCTCATTCAAGCTTAGCATCTTATCATCCAGCATAGACACCATGCCGGCGCACTCCCGTAAATCCCTGCTGATGTATCCCGGCGCGTTCCCTTCAAATTTATAGTAAATCTTGTGCTCCAGGCTGGCCCAAAAATCCATGGCGATTGTGCGGATCTGAATCTCAACCTTTGTGTCTATGACCCGATCCGACAGAAAAATCGGGACAGTGACTAACATATGGTAGCTTTTATACCCGCTCTTCTTCGGGTGCTTAATATAATCCTTGACGGAAACCACTGTCAAGTCATTCTGCCTCCCAATCATCTCCGCCATCCGATAAATATCGGACAAAAATGAGCAGACAATCCGAATCCCCGCAATGTCATTCACATATTCCGTCATATTGGAAATCGTGCTTTCACAGCCATGGCGCTTTAACTTCTTGACAATGCTCTCCGGCGACTTGATCCTGGATTTGATGTATTCAATTGGATTGTACTGATGGACGTGCTGAAATTCATCGTTTAAAATCTCAAGCTTCGTCCCCACTTCCTTTAACGCGCTGTTATAAATCAACATCACCGTCTTCCAGCTATCTACATCTTCCCCAATAAAATAATTCTGCATACGCTGCTTCATTGATATAAAAACCTCCGCAATTCCTGCAAATAATAGCCATACTTTCTGTCGTCTCTCATCCCCTGCATCCGCTCCGGCAATGGCATCCGGATTTTGAACAATACATCCCCCTTACTTCCGTCCGGCGGAAAATAGCCCAACCGACATGAAAAGCAATCAAATTATAACACACTTCCTTGAATTTGTCAGTCTTCGACAGAATTTTACAAAAAGTTAAGGATTCCGCCTCCTGCCCCTCCCCCTCATGTCAGGCTGTTACCCACCCCAGATTCAAGCGCATCTTTTGATTGAATCCTTCTGTCCCATCTATTATAATATACCTATAAACAATGAAAAAGGAGGATCCCTATGTCTCAGAAAAAAACTGCATTTTATCATCCATTGAAACGCGGCTTCTGCCTTACGGCCGCCGGCATTCTGACGCTGTCCCTGATTCCGGCTGCGCCGCTCACCGCCTCCGCGGCCCCAACAGACAAGCCCGCGCTGATGAAAGCGGGCAGCGTCCCTGTCATGGATGAAAATTTTACAAAAGGCGGCCCGTTCCCGGAAGGGACTGGGGGAAGCCAGCATTTCCGCATCCCCGCCATCTCCACCATGGCGGACGGCGGCCTGATCGCCGTAGCGGACGCAAGATATGACCGCTTAAGCGGGGACGGGTCCTCACCGGATGGCGGCGGACTGGATACGATTGCGTCCATCTCACATGACGGCGGAAAAACCTGGCATTACAGCTTTCCAATTTACTTCCCAGACAGCGCGCAAAATGCAGGGAACCTAGCCAGCACAATCATAGACCCAGGCTTAATCGTAGGGCCGGACGGCACAATCTACTGCATTGCCGACGTAAACCCCACAGGAGTGACGACTATGGGCGGCTTCCGCGCGCCTGGCCACGGCACCGGCTTTGTGGATGTGGACGGCGAAAAACGCCTGGCCTTAACCTCAGATTTTAACGGCAAGGCCAAAACGCGGCCGGACGCTGACGGAGCTGGCTACGAATATTATGTCGGCGATTTTGAAAACGGATACGCGCCGGTTTTAAACATGAGCGACAACGAGGCGAGCGAATACTGCGTGGATGAGTGGTACAATCTCTATTCCGTAGACGAAGGCGGAAACCGCACGGAATTAAAGCAAACGCAGGTGGATTCTGAAGAAGAGATCCAACAGAACGCATTTTATCAGGGTTCCGCGCTCCATGTCTATGAAACAGGCTATCTGTGGATGGTCTCTTCCACGGACAACGGACGCACCTGGGGAACCCCCACCATCTTAAACACGCAGCTGAAGCGAAACGATGACGAAAATGACAAAGCGCTTCTGGTCTCGCCTGGAAAGGGCATTACGACCAGCTCTGGAGACATGGCGATCGGCCTCTATAACTGGAAGCCCGGCAGGGAATCCGCCAGCATCGCCTACTCAACTGACAATGGGGCGACCTGGAGCCGGACAGAGGATATGCAGACCGTTCCCGGAACCGAAATCGACACCTCTTCCGAAAATGAGATCGTGGAGCTGAAAGACGGCACGCTGCGGATGTTCTTCCGGCATGGCGGATATATGGCCCCTGTCGGAAAGCTATGCTATGTGGACGCAAAGAAACAGGCTGACGGCTCTTATGTGCTTGGAACCGCAAAAGAAACCTCTTTTGCCCTCCAAAAGGGATGCAATCTTTCCGCCCTCTCCTATTCGAAAACAATCGACGGCAAGCAGGTCATCTTGGTTTCCGCGCCATCTGACGTGCGCGCCAACGGCGTAATCCTCACGTTAACAGTAAATGAGGACGGCACTATGGAAGAGCTGCACCGTTTCCCCATTCCCGGGGGCCAGGGCGGCTACGGCACATTCGTGTACTCCTGCCTGACGGAGCTGGAAGACGGCTCCATCGGCCTTTTATGGGAGCCAAGCCATAAAGCCATCAACTACAGCCGCTTCACGATAGACGAAACGGGAGAGCTTAGACCCTATGCCGCCACGGCGGACGTTACCGTCGAGAGGGGCCAGACGTATGCCATCCCTGATTACGAAGGCGCCCAAGATATCGCAAAATCCCCGGATTCTGCAATTGCGACAGTTACATTCTCTGACGGAAGCCTTATTTTCACCGGAATCGGGGAAGGCTATGCCACTGCCGTCATAGACGGCGTAACCTATGACATTCAGGTCACGGACACGCACCCGGAAAAAGATCCTAGCTGCGCCCATGCATCCACTGTCACAAAAAATCAAAAAGAGCCTGGCTGTGAGAGCAACGGCTATTCGGGCGATACCATCTGCAGCCAGTGCAACGCCATCTTAGAAAAAGGCGCGACAATGCCAGGCGGGCATACCTGGGATTTAGAGAATGGCGTGACTGTAAAAGAAGTCAACCGGGAAAACGACGGAGAAAAGCTCTATTCCTGCACGCGTGACAGCTCTCACAAAAAGACGGAAATCATTTACGCATCCACATACTCACTCCTTGCAGATGCCTGCGAGGACGCGGCGAAGCTCTCGGAAAACGCAGGAATGTACGAAAATCCTCAGGGCCTGCTTGAAGCATATGCCGCGGCGTCGGCAATGATGAGCAGCCATGGCGCAAGCCGCCCTGAAATGCACAAACGCATCACGGCCCTTCAACTGGCGACGGCCTCGCTCACCCTCCGCTCCAAGGACGCGCTGACCCGTGACTTAAACAGCGCCATAGCCGCCGCAAAGGCGGACGCAGCAGCGCCAAACGGCCTTCCAAACGACATCTATCAAGAGTTGAAAAGCGCCTATGACAAAGCGAGCCAGGCAGACCCCGCAAAGCTGACAGAAGAGGAGATTTTCCGTCTGACCGCCGCCCTGACCGCAGCTCAGAAAAAAACAGACGCGGCCAAAGAAGCTCTCAAAGAGCAGGCAAAGGCAAACCTTGCGGCTGCTATAAATAACGCAAAAGCCATCTATGAGGCCGGCCAGAAAAACTATACTTCAGATTCCTGGAACGCGTTTGCAGACGCATATGGCAAAGCGGCAAACCCGCCTTCGAATGCAGACGCAGCAGCCATAACAGCGCTCTGTGACAGCCTAAAGGCCGCGCAAAGCAAGCTTGCTTCCAATCCAATTGCGCCTGGAGATACCAAAAAATACAAAAATGTCACCTACAAGGTATTGGACGCATCCTCGCATACTGTGTCAGCTGCAAAATGCGCAAGCAAAAAAGCCGCAAAGATTAAAATTGAGGACAAAGTGAAGATTAACGGCGTCGTCTGCAAGGTAGTGCAGATTGACGCAAAAGCATTTCAAAATTGCGGAAAGCTAAAAGAAGTCACAGTCGGGGCAAATGTCACTGCCATCGGAAAGCAATGCTTCCAAAATTGCAGGGCGTTGAAGAAAGTCACGTTTAAAGGAACCGCCATAAAAGAAATCAAATCCAAAGCGTTCCTCAAGACAGCCTCAAACATCAAGGTGAGCGTTCCTAAGAAAATGAAAAAACCACAGCGCAACGCTTTGTTGAAAAAATTAAAATCTGCTGGCATAAGCAAAAAAGTAAAACTGTAATGCCGCCATAAGCAACACAAAAAAGCCGCCTCGTCCCTGCGTTCCCCACGCAGGGATGCGGCGGCTTTTTATCCATTACAGATCCAATGCCAAATCCTTTTCTTTAATCCAGCCAATTTTTCGGAAAAACAAGCCAAACAGCCAAGTCAAAACGCCTGGCAAGAGAAAGCAGGTCAAAAACAGGCCCATCCAGTCCATAGCCGTAACCGCTGCCTTCGCGCCACTCGCAATGTCCGACATCCAGCCCGTATACACGCCGATCTGCCCAACCAGGCCGCAGGTCCCCATCCCGGACGCGACAGCCGCGCCGTTCATCTCAAGGCCAAACAGGCAAGTCGCGACCGGCCCCGTCACAGCAGACGTTAAAATCGCCGGAATCCAAATCTTTGGGTTCTTCACAATATTGCCCATCTGAAGCATGCTTGTCCCAATCCCCTGGGCAAACAGGCCGCCCCATTTATTCTCCCGAAAGCTAAGGACGGCAAAGCCCACCATCTGAGCGCAGCAGCCCGCCAGGGCGGCTCCCCCGGCCAAGCCGGTAAGGCCAAGCGCGGCGCAGATCGCGGCGCTGCTGATTGGCAGCGTAAGCGCAATCCCCACAATGACAGAGATGACCACCCCCATAAAAAACGGCTGCAGCTCCGTCGCCCACATAATGGCGCCGCCAACCGCCCCGGCCGCGGATCCGATCGCAGGGGCAAAAAGCATTGCGGCAAAAACTCCGGACAATACCGTGACAAGCGGCGTGACTAGAATGTCTACCTTCGTCTCCTTTGAGACAGCCTTTCCAAGCTCTGCCGCAAGCACCGTCACTGCCAGGACCGCTAACGGCCCGCCGGCCCCGCCAAGCTCATTCGCCGCGCTGCCCACGGCGGCAAGGGAAAACAGGGCCAACGGCGGCGTATGCAGCGCATGCCCGATGGCGACCGCCATCGCCGGCCCCGTCGCCGCCTTCGCATAGCCCCCGACCGTAACCAAAAGCTCCACGCCAATCTGCTCCCCAAGCGTCGCAATGATCGTGCCGATCAAAAGCGAGGCGAAAAGCCCCTGCGCCATTGCCCCAAGCGCGTCAATTCCATACCGCTTCGCAGAAACCTCAATATCTTTTCTCTGTAAAAAATTCCGAATTTTTTCCATGACACTCCCCTTTTAATCTTCCTCCAGCACCTGAATCTCCAAAAAGTCAAACGCAATGTCCTCTATAAAATGATCCTGCGCAAACCTTGTTTTTGCATGGCGCTGAAACTCACTTACATTGGAATCCAGCCAAATCGGCCGCCCAAGGTCAAACGCCGCGCAAACCTCATCCAAAGCCTGAAAGACCTTATGCGTCCTTGTATCCGATGAGCCATTTTCTATCGTCGTGTCTTTGATGACGCGATTGTCTTTGACCTCTTTTGCCCATAACCGAAACATGGCTTATCTCCTTCTCTGTCTGTGCGCTTCATACATCACTATCGTTGCTGCAGCGGCGGCGTTCAATGACTCCACCCCTCCTTCCAATGGGATTTTTATATGTCCATCCGCAAGACGCGCCGCCTCCTCAGTAAGGCCATTTCCCTCATTTCCAATTAAAAATCCCACCGCCCCCGTATAATCCGGCTCGTCATAATACATATCCCCGTCTAAATGCGCCGCATATATTGTTACGCCGGCTTCTTTCATGCCCTTAATCTGCCCCTCAAAATCAGACAAGGCAAAAAAAGGCATCCGGTAAATGCTCCCCATCGTGGCGCGGACAGTTTTGGGATTGTATAAATCGGCGCAGCCTGCGTTTGCAAACACCGCAGCCGCCCCGGCTCCCTCCGCGGCGCGCAGCATCGTCCCCAGGTTCCCGGGATCCTGAATATTCTCAAGGAACAGATACACGCCTCTTTCCAAAACATCGGGAACTTCCCACGACGGCATGGCGACCTTCGCCAAAATCCCCTGTGGCGACTGTGTTCCGCTGACGGCTTTCATCACATGATCCGAAAGCGCCTCATGCTCCAATCCCTCCAAAACATCTGCGAATTCCCCGCTCAAAAGGCACGTCTCTGAAACATAGGCTTTCTGTATCCACCCCTTCGGCGCCTCTGATACCATTTTTTTGCCCTCCGCCAAAAAAATGCCCTGCTTTTTCCTCTCTTTTACGTTCTTCCCCAGTAAAGCCAATTCCTTCACCTTGGGATTTGACGTACTCGTAATCATAAGCCCTCCCATCATCCAATTGCAGTTTCGTTTCATTATAGCAATATTTTGTAAATTTGCAATAGCAAAAGACGGAATACGAAACCCACTCGCTTCGCACTCCGTCTTTTTTCTTTTTATTTACTGCTTATTTTACTGCGCCGTTAAAGCTTAATTGGAAGAAGAAGATGACGACATTTTCTCTTCCTGGCTGCGGATCATTTTACGAACCATTTCACCGCCGATAGAGCCCGCCTGCGCGGAAGTCAGGTCTCCGTTGTACCCTTCCTTTAAAGGAACGCCAATCTCTGAAGCCACTTCCTGCTTAAAACGGTTCAATGCCTCTTTCGCTTCCGGTACCTCTACCCTATTTGTCCTGTTTGAACTTGCCATGGTAAAACACCTCCATAGTTTTTTCTCCGGCTGCGCCGGTTTTTGTTTTGGGGCAAACGCTGTTTTGTTTACCCTGAACATAGTATGGGATGAAACGCCGATTTTATGTTTGGAAAGTTCCACCATGGGTTATTTTTCTAACAGGATGACAAATACATTGACAGAAGCCGCAAATAGAAATATTCTTTATATATAGAAAAAACAAACACAGGAGGTTTTTATTATGAGCAAAACAGGGATTCTCATGGCTGACGGCTGTGAAGAGATTGAAGGGCTGACGGCCGTTGACATCTTACGCCGCGCAGGGCTGGAGATCGTGACAATCTCAATGAACAAAACGGATTCCGTCACCGGCTCCCACAACATCACATTCCAAACCGACGCAATTTTTGAACAGGTCAACCTGGACGAATTTGACGCCATCATCCTCCCGGGCGGAATGCCGGGGACAGTAAAGCTTGGGGAGCATGCCGGCGTGACAAAGGCCATTCAAGCATTTGCAAGCGCAGGAAAGCTCGTCGCCGCCATCTGCGCCGCCCCTTCCGTGCTTGGCGCCGCAGGCATTTTACAGGGAAAGCGCGCCGTGTGCCATCCAGGCTTTGAGGACAAGCTGACAGGCGCCCAGGTCTCGTTCGAGCCCGTCATGACAGACGGCAACATCATCACCAGCCGCGGAATGGGAACGGCAATCGAGTTTGCCCTCGCCATCGTGCAGTATCTCAAAGATGAAGACACCGTAGACGACCTAAAGCAAAAGCTTGTTTACCAATAAGGGCCGCTATGGAAATTGAACGAAAATATCTGATCCATACGCTTCCCCAAGGGTATGAAAATTTTCCACACACAGAGATCGAGCAGGGATATCTATCCACAAATCCCGTCGTGCGCATCCGCAAATCTGACGATACGTATACGTTGACCTACAAAGGCTCCGGCCTGATGGCACGGGAAGAATACAACCTTCCGCTGACCGAAGAAGCCTACGCGCACCTGCGCCCAAAGGTTGACGGCATACTGATCCACAAGATTCGTTATCGGCTGCCCTACCAAGACAGCTATACAATAGAGCTGGATCTGTTTTTGGATTCCCTTGCGCCATTACTCTTAGCGGAAGTGGAATTTCCATCCCTGGAAGAGGCAGAGGCGTTCCTGCCGCCGGATTGGTTTGGAGAGGACGTCACGTTTTCTACAGATTACCATAACAGCTCCTTAAGCCAGAACGGCCTGCCGCGCTGACTTTTGGATGCGGGGCTTGGCAAAATGCCGCCTTTTCGCTTTTGGCCGGCTTTTCCCCTCAGCGCAGAAAAGGGCCTAAGCCCCTTTCTGCGCTGAGGGCGCGAGACGCCCCGCAAGCCCTCACCATCTCCTTAACCTGGTGTTCTCATATCTTTGCATTGTGCGCAGGCTGCTCAATAATTGCTGATAGCGCGTCTCTATGCCGCCCTCTGGAATCACCAAATCCAGGACGACAGCAAAATCATCAATCAGCCGATCCGTTATGGTGTTTCCCATTGTCTTTAAAATCTGATATTTCTCCTCCATCGTGTCCGCGTCCAAAAAGGCCAGCAAAGCCGGATTGGCCTGTTCCCCCGCGTCTTTTGCCTGCTCCTGCGTCACATCCGCCTGCCCGTCCTCATTGAAGGCAGCTTCTGCGCCCGCAGCGCTTACGCCGGATTCCGGCTCCCTCCTTTGACTGGGCGCATCCTTAGATCCTTTCCGGATAACGCCTTCCTCCACGCACGCTTTTTCTGGCTCAATCTGCTCAAACCGGTATTTGGGAGGCGCGTTCAAGCCAGCCCTCTGCCCCACTTCCCCCAAAAACAAATCCAGCGGCCGGGCAAAAATCTCAAACTCCCCATACAGTGCCTGATACACCACCAGCTTCTCTTTCGTGCCTGCATGAGCCGCCACGCATAGAATTTGGCATGCGGTTCCCTTATAATGCCGGTACCGCTCTCCCGGCTTTGGTATATGCCTTTCCATTCAAGTCACTTCCTTTACCCAATGTCTCCTCATAGGAACAGCTGCAATTTCGCATACGCCCACTGACTGCTCCAAGCCAAGCATCTGCGAAACAGCAATGAACTGTTACTTATCATATCACAAATTCCAAAAAATATATAGACAAATTACAGTCGGAAATTTATAATAGTAACGTTATATGCACCAGCGCCTCAGATTAGGCAGACGCTACACCAGTTATCTTCTACAGAAAGGCAGTCCAAATGCTATCAAAACTGACAAAGTGGCTTTCCGGCACACAGCTGATTGCCAGCGGCTTTTTTCTTATTATCTTATTGGGAGCGGCGCTGTTAATGCTCCCCTTCGCGACAAGGGCAGGCGAGCACACCTCCTTTTTCACCGCATTGTTCACTTCAGCCAGCGCAACCTGCGTGACGGGGCTGATTGTTGTGGATACCTTCACCCACTGGACCCTCTTTGGGCAAATTGTCATTCTATGCCTCATCCAAATCGGCGGGCTTGGCTTCATTACCATCGGCATCACGGTTTCCATGCTCCTGCGCCGCAAAATCGGCCTAAAGGAGCGCGGCTTAATCCGGGAAAGCTTCAATATCATTGAGCTAAGCGGCTTAGTCCGGCTGACGAAACGCGTCATCTTCGGCACGCTGCTGTTTGAATCCGCCGGAGCCGCGCTCCTGTTCCTTTGCTTTTTACCCAAAATGGGCGTGCTGCAGGGACTGTACTATGGCGTCTTCCACTCCGTCTCCGCGTTCTGCAACGCAGGATTTGACCTGATGGGCCGGTATGAGGGCTTTTCCTCCCTCACGTCTTACTACGGCCATCCCGTCGTGATGACGGTCATCATGCTTCTAATCCTCATCGGGGGCATCGGATTTATTGTATGGAGCGATTTATATGAGCATAAGCTGAAATTCCGAAAATATTCCCTGCATACAAAGATCGTCATTTCCTCCACGCTGATTTTAGTTTTTGGCGGCGCGCTGATCTTCTATTTCATCGAAGGTAACCGGCTGTTTTCTGACATGAGCGTGACGGAAAAAATCTTAAGCTCCCTGTTCTGCTCCGTCACGCCAAGGACGGCCGGCTTCAACTCGGTAGACGTGGGCGCAATGACGGACGCGGGCAAGCTGTTTACCGTTATTTTAATGTTCATCGGCGGCGCGCCCGGCTCCACGGCAGGCGGCGTAAAAGTCACCACGATCGTTATTTTGTTTATTTATATGAAAGCGACGCTGACGCGCACCGTCGGCTATAACGTCTTTGGCCGCCGCCTGGAGGACGAGGCGCTGCACAAAGCCGCCGCCGTATTTTGCATGAACCTGTCGCTGGCAATGGCCGCCGCCGTCACGCTGTGCGCCATTCAGAACTTCAACGGCATAGACGCGCTGCTGGAGGTCTTTTCCGCCATCGGGACCGTCGGGATGACGGCCGGACTGACGACGCAGTTAAACGCCGTCAACCGCTCCGTCATTATTCTGCTGATGTATTTGGGGCGCGTCGGCAGCTTATCCTTCGCCATGTCGTTCGCCAACAAGAAAAAAATTGCGCACGTCATGCAGCCCGCAGAGGAAATCAATATCGGATAAAAATCAGGAGGGGACAAATTGAAATCTATTTTAATTATCGGCATGGGGCGGTTTGGCACCCATTTATGCAAAAATTTATCAAAGCTGGACAATGAGATCATGATTGTGGACGAGATTGAGGAACGGCTGGAGGATCTGCTCCCCTACGTCACCAGCGCAAAAATCGGCGACTGCACCAACGAGAAGGTGTTAGAAAGCCTTGGCATCTCTAATTTCGACCTGTGCATCGTCTGCATCGGCAACAATTTTCAAAACAGCCTGGAGATCACAAGCCTGTTAAAAGAATTAGGCGCCAAGCGCGTCGTCAGTAAAGCGAACCGGGACATCCACGCGAAGTTCCTGTTAAAAAACGGCGCGGATGAGGTCATCTTCCCTGACCGGGACATTGCGGAAAAAATCGCCGTCAGCTTAAGCGCAGACGAAATTTTTGACTATATCAGCTTAGCCGACGGCTACTCCATCTACGAGATCGCCCCGCAGGCGGAATGGATTGGAAAAAGCGTCCTGGAATTAAACTTCCGCGCCAAGTACCACATGAGCATCATCGGCGTGAAGTACGGCAACCACACTCAGATTTTGCCGCCCACCGATTACATCTTTAAGCCGGATGAGCATTTGATGGTAATTTGCCACCAGAAGCACATGGATAAGCTGATTCACAAAAAATAAGAAAGGATTTTTGACAAATGAAGCTTACGACGCTCTGCTACATTGAAAAAGACGGCAAGTACCTGATGCTTCACCGCACGAAAAAAGAACATGACGTCAACCATGAGAAATGGATTGGCGTAGGAGGCAAGTTTGAGCCGGACGAAATGCCGGAAGAATGCCTGCTGAGGGAGGTAAAGGAGGAAACGGGCCTGACGCTCACACAGTACCGGTTTCGTGGAATTTTGACCTTTATCGCGGACGGATGGGAAAGCGAATATATCCATCTGTACACTGCCACGGCTTTTGAAGGGGAGCTGACGGAATGCGACGAGGGCTCCCTGGAATGGGTTCCAAAGGAAAGGATTTTTTCCCTGCCCATCTGGGAGGGCGATAAGATCTTCTTAAAGCTGCTGCAAGAGGACGCAGGATTTTTTTCCCTAAAATTATCCTATCAGGGGGATGCCTTAGTGGAGTCGAAGCTTTTGCAAGAATCGGAAATTCATACTTGACAGCGTCCCAAAAAATGTTTATGATAAAAGAGACGTTTGCGGGTATGGCGGAATTGGCAGACGCGCCAGATTTAGGTTCTGGTGGGAGACCGTGCAGGTTCAAGTCCTGTTACCCGCATAAAAACAGGGTTTCTGAACGATTTGAGACGTTTCAGAAACCCTGTTTTTTTGTGTTTGACAGCAATCCCTCAGCAACGGGAAAAATAATGTTTCCCCCTCTCTAATCATCTTTATTTTTCTTTCCCCGAATACGCTTTTTTCAAGTTACTATTGCGTGAAAAGCGTCCGTCAGCAAGTCATGCTTTTATCAATAATGAGCTGCCATAAAATATAGTCCTCAATCCTGTTCTCACGTTTGACATAAATAGAATATCTCCTATTACGCTTCACGCCGGACAGCAGGAAATATAATGATAAAATCCGTCCTGCTTTTCTTCATTTCCGAATCAAGAAAAAACATTTATTTGTAGATTTTTGTTGAAAACAAAATATTCATTTTGCATAACCCATGTTTCTAAAAATATTCTTCTGCTTCCTCTGCGGAAAGGCCATATTCCTCCATAATCATTCCCTTGATTTCTTCTTCTCCATGCCCAAATTTCCGGAGCATATCTATCGCTCCCTGAATCCCTTTCTGCATCCCTTTCTGTATCCCTTTCTGCATCCCTTTCTGTATCCCTTTCTGTATCCCTTTCTGTATCCCCTCGTTTATCTTTTCTTCATCCCTCAGTAATAACTGCGGCTCCATGATTTCCATTAACGCCTGGCACATACTAGCATCTCCTTTCCATTCTTCCACCATCCGCCTGTTTGCCCCTATACTGACCTCAAGGACGGAATCTGCCAGTTCCCGATCATTTTTTCCTGTCAGCCTGCGAATTTTCTCCAGCAGTTCCGCCATGTCTTGTTTTCCAAGTTTTTCGGATAACGCCCCAAGCCATGTATGCTCCGCCTTGTCCAGCTCGCCCGTGACTACTATCTGCACTGGAAACATATTTTTCCCTTTTATATAATATATCCCTTTATATGGGTTGGATACCGTATATCCATGCCCCGCAAAATACCGGAAGAGCCCCTCTGGCATTGTTTCCCTAAGAAGCGACACCGTAATGTCATCCTCTTTCCTTTCATCGACGGTTTCCCCATATGCCTTATACAGGCCCGCATATGCCAAGGCTTTGTAAAAAGCGTCAATGTCAAGATGGTCTTCCGGCGACTTGTACTCCATGACGTTATGCCCTAAAAAGAAAGCCCCTATCTCATTTCCAATCTGCACGGACGCCTCTTTCTTTATGACCAGAAGGTCAATCTCCAATGGCTTGGTATTCAAGTTATATTCTTTTTCAAAAATAAGCGCGTCCCTGTCCTCCGCAAGCTCCAGATTCATTGC
>CANTEO010000009.1 GCA_947652855.1 uncultured Roseburia sp.
ATATGTTGTGCGAGCTTCTTGTAAAACTTTATAACCTGGTGTTTGGCAACAAGCTGCTGTTTTCTTTTCTCGTGACAGTTAAGTCAAACTTGCCATTTGATGCGCCTGTGATAGAGGGCGGAGACTCTATTTTAGAGTTAGTGAAGCGCCGTCAAATGCTGAACATTTCAGAAGTCATGGAAGAGCAGGCCCTAAATGCAATGAACGGCAGCGCAAATTCTCTGATGACCAGATGGCAGATCACGCTGACTTCTTTTAGGATGATTTTAAAATCCAAGTTTATGGGAATTGGCCCGGATGGGTTTGCGAACTATATAAAAAAGAATGAAAAGGGATCCTATTTGGTAGATCCGCATAATTGGTGGATGGAGATATTGACGCAATATGGCATCTTTGTGTTTGTAGCGTATGTAGCTGTCATGGCGCTGATTTTTTATAAAGTATGGAAACTTTATCAAACCAAAAAGAATACTGCTTATTTGGCGTTTCTGTGTATGTGCATCACGTTTTGTTTCGCGTGCATTGCCCCAAGCAGCTACTTGAATTATACGTACTATTGGATTTTGCCTGCGATTGGGATCGCCATAATTGGCTTTTCATCTCGCGGGGAGGGGAGTTAACGTTTGAAGTCTGCGGAATGCACAGAGCGGAAAATGGGAGAGGGGCGGGAAGGTTGGCTGGATGTTGCCAAGGGAATTGGCATGGCGTTTGTTGTCTTTTGCCATTTTAAAGTAAGTTTTTTGACGAACTATATATATTGGTTCCATATGCCGTTGTTTTTTATCCTCAGTGGATATCTGCATAAGCAGCCAGGTTCTTTTTCAGAGATTCTTTTCGTTATAGTTCAGAAGACGTATCGTTTTTTTGTCCCATATACGGCGTATTATTTTCTGATCTGGTTTGGGATGAGGGCATATTTTCAGATGCCGCTTGCATTTACAAAAAACGATTTAAAAACGTTTTTATTTGGAGGAGAGGATTTAAAGGGATCTCATGGGGTGTTTTGGTTTATTACGGTGTTATACGTTACCGAAGTGACATTTTTATTTGTCTTAACGATAAAATGCGCCATAATGCAGTGCGTAGTTATTATGTGCTTTTATGTCCTTAGCCATGTCCCATTCCTAAAAGGGCCTTGCTTTTGGGCGGCGGACGTGATGTTTTACGCAATCTGCTTTTATGTCCTCGGCCATTTGATTCGTAAGAAGAAAACCGTCATGGAACATAAATTTGCGTTAAGCGGGGCCGCAGCGGCCGCCATATGTGCGGTTTTGATGCAGATGGCTGGAAGAATGAATTATTTGATGGCGATGAAGAATAAGACCTATCATCACTGGCTGCTGGATCTTATCATACCAACTAGTTTTTGCATGATCGTTTTCTGGATATCCATATATATAGAAAAAAGCCGTATGGGTAAGCTGCTTGCGGAAATTGGCAGAAATAGCCTGCCTATTATGTATCTGCATATTCCGGTGGTTTATGTATTGTCGGGATGGGTGGATGCAGACGCTCATTTTTTGCTGATGGAGGTTTTGGCAGTAGGGATTCCATATGTTTTATCACACTTTATATTGAAAAAGGTAAAGCCGTTTTCGTTTGTCTTTTTGGGCAGTCCCAATCATTGGCTGGATTGGAAATTGAAAAAATGGATGCGGCTCGGATAAAAGAGAGGAGGGGATAGGAGTTGGTCTTTAATTCATTGCATTTTATGGCATTCTTTCCCATCGTGATCTTGGTTTATTTTGCATTGGCGCATAAGTACAGATGGATTTGGCTTTTAGCTGCAAGCGTTTATTTTTATATGAGCTGGAACCCCAAATTTATTTTTTTGATTCTGGCGACGATTTTGATTACATATGTAAGCGGCATAGGGATTCAAAAAGCAGAGCAAATGGAACATTTTGTTTTGAAAAAGGTTTGGCTGTTGATAAGCCTTGTTTCGAATCTTTCTATATTGTTCTTTTTTAAATACTTTGATTTTGCGGTTGACAGCATCAACCAATTGTTAGAGGCCGCGCATTTTAAGCTGTTGAATCCGGAATTTGACATTATGCTTCCGGTTGGCATTTCCTTTTATACGTTTCAGGCGCTTAGCTATACAATAGACGTCTATCGGGATAAAGAGTATAAGGTTGAGAAAAATCTGGCCCGTTATGCGCTGTTTGTGATGTTTTTTCCGCAGTTGGTGGCGGGGCCGATTGAGCGTTCCCGCAATTTGCTGTCGCAATTCTATGAAAAGCATGAATTTGAATACGAGCGGGTAAAGAGCGGATTGCTGTATATGCTTTGGGGATTGTTTCAAAAGATTGTGATTGCCGATCGGGCGGCCATTATAGTAAATCAGGTGTATAACAATATTGAGTCCTATACAGGATTTGAGGTGGCGGTTGCCTCAGCTTTGTTTGCCGTGCAGATTTATTGTGATTTTTGCGGCTATTCGGATATTGCGATCGGGGCTGCAAGAGTGATGGGCTTCCGTCTTATGGAAAATTTCAGGCAGCCATATTTTTCAAAATCCATAAAAGAATTTTGGCGCAGATGGCATATTTCATTAAGCACATGGCTAAGGGATTACATCTACATTCCGCTTGGCGGGAGCAGATGCTCAAGAGGAAAGAAATATAGAAATCTGATGGTTACATTTTTAGTCAGCGGCTTGTGGCATGGGGCGAACTGGACATATATCCTCTGGGGTGGGATACACGGAGGGTATCAGTTAATCGGAGAGCTTTTGGAGCCTGTCCGGGAGAGGATCCGGCGCTGGCTGCGCATTGACAGTGAAACCGTATCTTATAGGCTTTTTCAAACTGCCGTGACATTCTTGCTTGTGGACGCCGCATGGATATTTTTTCGTGCGCCGGATCTGAAAAGCGCATTTATGGCATTCCGTCAGATGTTTTCCGAATGTAATTTGGAGATTTTTTGGAATGGGGAATTATATGGCTTAGGCTTGCCGCAGCCGGAATTTTTGTTGTTATGTTTTTCTATTGTAATTTTATGGGCGGTTGGATTTTTAAGGGGCAGGATGTCTGTATTGGAAGAGCTGTCGAAGCAGCATATTGTGTTCCGATGGTGCGTTTATGGCTTTTTTGTCTACGGCATTGTGTTTATTTTGCTGATACAGGGATTTGGGTTCCCCTCTCAGGAATTTATTTATTTTCAATTTTGATGGGTGAGGAAGGGAGAGGGAACGAATGAAAAAGATGTTATGGAAAGGGCTCTTGTTCACGGTCATCCTGCTGCTGCCTATGCTTTATCTTAATATGCGGTATAAGGAGACGAATTATTATTTGCAGTTGAATGGGCTTGGCAAGTTCAGGAAGGTTCCAAATGGCATTACGACTTTAAATCTGGGAAATTCACATGAGCAGGCGGGCATTGTATACAATGAGGAAAGGAGCGGCTATAATTTAGCTTTGGCATCTCAGCCGTTTGAGTATGATTACTATGTTTTAGATCAGTATTCCTCCTGCTTAGCGGATGGAGCGACGGTGCTGATTCCGATTTCTTATTTTGACTGGCATTATGCGTATGAGGAATTGTTTCTGGATGAAATTTCTGTCTATAACGAGCGTTATTACTCTATTTTGGATAAAAGCCATATCATGAATTATGACTGGAAAAAAGATCTGTTATACCATTGGTTCCCTCTTTTGACGGCGGGAGAAAATATGAAATATATTTTTGAGGATATCGCTTGGGTGGATTTTGCGGAAGATCATACGATTGTAGCTGACATAGATGCGGTTGCGTCGTATAAGCACAAAAGCTGGACAGAGGATGTGATGGAGACAGATGCTGATGGGATAAAGGAGGCGAAAAAGCGGAATCAGGAATATTTGAAAAAGACGATAGACTTTTGCTATGAGCATGGATATCGGCCCGTCCTGATTACGCTGCCTGTGACAAATCAGCTGACAGAGCTGTTTTCACAGGAATTTCTGAAAGATTTTCGGGCCTGTACGCAAGAGGTTCTCGCCTGCTATCCGGGATTGGAGTATTTGGATTACTCAAAGGATCAGGAGTTTGCGGGGAACCTGAAGTATTTTAAGGACTCGGATCATTTGAATTCGAATGGCGCGGCGGCCTTTTCTGCCCGGTTATTTAAGGATTTAGCAGATAGAGGATATTAGGGCGTGTTTAAAAGAGAATCCTGTCATAGGATTCTTTTTTTGTTTTGCATCTATCTTAATTTGCCTTTAATCCCACTGGCATACCCTAAATGAGAAATGCAATTCCGCCAACAAACCGCTTTGCTTTTTGATTCGTTTGTGTTAAAATGAAACCTAATCTTGTTTTTAGGTGAAAAACCAGTTTGAATGGAAAAGGAGGACGGAACGCCTTACTATGAAAAAAACGACATTGATGATTATGGCGGCGGGCATTGGCAGCCGTTACGGCAAAGGCATTAAGCAGCTTGCCGCAGTTGGGCCAAGTGGGGAAATCTTAATGGATTATTCAATCTATGACGCGATAGAGGCCGGGTTTGACGAAGTGGCGTTTATCATACGCCGTGATTTGGAAGAGGAATTCAAAGAGGTCATTGGCAGCCGGATTGCGAAAGCGATTCCGGTGAAGTATGCGTTTCAGGAGCTTACGGATCTCCCGGAGGGGTTTTTCCTTCCACAGGGCCGCACGAAGCCCTGGGGGACGGGACAGGCTGTTTTGGCTGCGAAGCGCTTGGTGGACAATCCTTTTGCGGTCATCAACGCCGATGATTATTACGGCAGGGAAGCGTTTGTAAAGCTGCATGATTATTTGGCATCGGATGAAAGGAACGCCTCAGTGGAATTTGACATCTGTATGGCGGGCTTTATTTTAAAGAATACGCTTAGTGAGAACGGCGGCGTGACGAGAGGCGTGTGTGAGGTGGATTTGGACAAGAACCTCATCCATGTGGAGGAGACATATGAGATCCAGTGGAAAGATGGGACGCTTTGTGCCGAAGATGAAAACGGGAATCCAGTGACGGTGCAGGAGGATCAATATGTGTCCATGAATATGTGGGGCCTTCAGCCGTCTTTTTTTGAGGAGCTGGAGGCGGGGTTTGCGGACTTCCTAAAGCGGAAAGGAATGGCGAGCCAGAAGGCGGAGTACTTATTGCCGCGGATCATTGACAAGCTTCTGCAAAAGAAAAGGGCGGCGGTGAAGGTGCTTGAGACGAATGACAGGTGGTTTGGCGTGACGTATCAGGAGGACAGGCAGAGCGTGGTGAATGCCATTCAGGCGCTTGTGGACGAAGGCGCCTATCGGGCGAAATTGTTTTAGGTTTCGATGAAAAGAGGTGTGAAATGCAGGACAAAAGATATAATTGGATGAAACGGGTTCTTTTTTTGCTTGCTTTGGTCGGGGCGGCGGCGTTTATTCGCCCATTGCCGGCGGAGGCGGCCAGCCAGCCGGTTACGGTGTCTTCCTGTAAGTTAAACAGCAGCGGCAAAAAGCTGACGGTTAAGGCTAAGGTGAAGCAGAAGACGCGCCAGATGGGGAGCAAGCTGTATTTGATCAAAATGGACGCCCAGGCTTCGGAGACGGGCGCGAAGAAGACGTCCAGCCTTGCTTCTGTCAAGGCCAAAAAGGGAACCATTTCCTTTAAAGTGAACTATAAGTCGGAGATGCTGTTTCAGAAATTTGCCGTAGCATATAAAAAGGGCGGCAAATATCAGATTGTGAGCGACGTGAGGTATCTTACGAATCCAGAGGTTTTGGCTTCTTATAAGGGAAAGGGGCCTACGGCTTCTTCAAAGAAGGGGCTGCAGGTGGAGCATTTGGAGGATTCCTTACAGCTTGGGACGCAGCATGCAGTGGTGAACTGGACCTTAAATTCCCTGCTGAACAATAATGCCATTCATAAGACATCCTTTAAATACAGGGGGAAAACCTACTATTTGGATGCGGACATGATTCAAAAAAATGATGAGCTTGTGCAGGCATATAATGCCGCGGGCGTGAGGGTGACGGTCATTTTGCTGCTGCCAAAAGACCCTGCGTCCAGCGGGACGTCCGCCATGCAGTACGGGGGATATAGCTATACGAAGTTCTCCTCCTTTAAGACGGGGACGAAAGCGGGCTGCCGGACGTTTGAGGCGATCATGCACTATTTAGCGAACCGTTATGGGACGAAAGAAAACCTTGTGTCAGGATGGATCCTGGGCAATGAGGTAAACAGCGCCTGCATTTGGAATTATGGCGGGAATAAGAGCTTAAACACCTATATGTCCAATTATGCGAGGGCGTTTCGGATTTGCCACAATGCGGTAAGGAGCGTCAGTAAAAACGCGAAAGTCTATATCAGCCTGGATTATAATTGGAATACGGATACCGATGGAGCGGGCAGGAAGTATTTCAGCACAAAGGCGACGCTGGATAAATTTTATCAATACATAAAATCGTATGGGAAAATCCCGTTCCAGATTGCGTACCATGCCTATCCGCAGGGGTTGGGAGACCCGGTTTTCTGGGACGACAGCCAGGCCACGAATTCCACGAATTCGAAAATCGTGAATTTTAAGAATTTAAGCGTGCTGACAAAATATGCAAAGAGCAAATTTGGAAACGACTGTAAAATCATGCTTTCCGAGCAGTCCTTTAACTCTACCAAAGGCGAGGCCGTCCAGGCTGCCGCATATGCGTATGCCTATTATATCAGCGAGAGCAACAGCCGGGTGGAGGCGTTTATCTATGGCAGGGAATTCGACCATCCTGCGGAGGCGGGATATCTTTGGGGCCTTTGGGACCGATGGTATGTCAAGCGCATGGTTTGGAGCGTGTTCCAGTTTATTGACACGAAGGAGTCGTTCAGCTTTTCGGATCCGCTGCTGCCTTACACGAACCTTTCTGGATGGACGAAGATCAGCAATTTTAAGAAAACCAAGATCACAAGCAAGAAGTCGGGCCTAAAGCAGGCTTCCATTACAAATGTGGAGTCTGCGTCCACTACGTCGGTGTCGCTGACCTGGAATAAAATCCCGACGGCGGACGGCTATGAAATTTATCGAAACGGATCGCTTGTGAAGACAGTCACGGATGGCGCGACGGTCAGCTATAAGGATACGGGCTTAAAGACAGGAGCAACATACAAATATGAAGTGCGTATGTATAAGGAGGCACCCAAAAAGGGAAATGTGACCCAAAAAGTGAAGCTGTATGGAGCGAAATCAAAAGCGGCGTCGATTGTTGTCTCGACGGATCAGGCAGAGATCGTAGAAGAGAATTGCGCAGTGAATGGAAATGACATTAAGATTGCGTGGAAAAAGCAGTCTAATGCGTCTGGATTTGAGATTTACCGATCCATGCAGCTAAACAGCGGATACGCTTTGATTGGGACGGCTGCTGCCGGTAAGACATCCTATACGGATAAGGCGTTATCTTCTGGGGTTTTCTATTATTATAAAGTTCGTCCTTTTGTGACGGTTGGCGGGAAGAATTATTATGGCAAGGAATCACTGCCGACAGAACAGCAGGCGAAGATCAAGCTGACGGCTCAAATTGTGAATGGAAAAGTTGTGTTAAGCTGGACAAGATGGAAAACTGCGGTAAAATATCGGGTATTGTGTAAAAAAATATCAAGCAGTGAATTTAAAAAGGCCAAAACCGTAGGTGACGTGCAGACGTATAGCCTAGTGGATTATTTGGATGAGACAGGAAAAACGGTAGGGTTTACTGTGGGAGATGCCTATGCATTCTGCTTAAGGGTGGAAAATCTCGATGGAAGCCTTGAAAAGAAATATTCTTCCAATGAGGCGGAGCTTACGATAACGGAGCCGATTACGCCGGACGATCCAAAGCCGCCTGTCGTGACGCCGGATGAGCCGGTGACGCCAGTTGAGCCGATCACGCCAACGGATCCAGTGACGCCAGTTGAGCCAATCACGCCAGTGGATCCGGTGACGCCGGATGAGCCAGTAACGCCAGCGGATCCGACTACGCCAACGGATCCGGTGACGCCGGATGAGCCGATTACGCCAGCGGATCCGGTGACGCCGGATGAGCCGACTACGCCAGCGGATCCGGTGACGCCAGTTGAGCCGATCACGCCGCAAGAGCCGGTTGCTCCAAAAATGTTTTTTTATCGGCTGTTTCAGCTGCTGGCAAGTAAGTTTTGATTTGAATAGGATAGAAATGGCAGTGAAAGAGTTCTAAGAAAAGGCTGCGTTACAAAGCATTTGCTTTGTGGCGCGGCCTTTTGCTTGGCATTCAGGCAGAATTTCCGCCATATGTTTGTTTGGCAATTCCGCCTGAATTTGACAGACTTGGAATTTGAAGGTATAATAAACTAATTTAAAGGGGTAGTTTCGATCATGCCTGAAAATGAGAATGCTCATACGTTTTGATGGAGGGAATTATGAAAGTGACGGCGATTGTCCCATGCTATAATGAAGAGGCGGCTTTGCAGTATTTTTACGAGGAGATGCAAAAGGCGCGGCAAGAGCTTCCCGAGGCGGAAGTGGAGATGCTGTTTGTCAATGACGGATCTTCGGACGGGACGCTTCTTAAGCTTAAGGAGCTGGCCTCTGTGGATGAGGGCGTGAAATATATTTCTTTTTCCAGGAATTTTGGGAAGGAGGCGGCGATTTACGCCGGGCTTTCGCATTCGGACGGGGACTTGACGGTCATCATGGACGCGGATCTGCAGGATCCGCCGTCGCTTTTGCCTGTGATGTACCGGGAGATCGTGGAGAATGGATACGATTCTGTTGCCACCAGGCGGGTGAACCGCAAGGGGGAGCCGAAAATCCGCTCTTTTTTCGCCAGGCGGTTTTACCGCCTGATGAGCCGCATTTCCAAGGCGGACATGGTGGACGGCGCGAGGGATTACCGGATGATGAGCCGCCCGTTTGTGGACGCGCTGCTTACGATGGGGGAATACAACCGCTTTTCCAAAGGCTTGTTTGGATGGGTGGGGTTTCGGACGAAATGGCTGGAGTATGAAAATGTGAAGCGGGTGGCCGGAGAGACGAAGTGGTCGTTTTGGAAGCTGCTGTTGTATTCCATTGACGGGATTGTGGCGTTTTCCACGCTGCCGCTGTCGCTTTCCGCGCTGTTTGGGATTTTTATGTGCGTCGTTTCCGCCGCCGCGATTGTCTTTATCATCGTGCGCCAGCTTTTGTATGGCGGCTCTGCCTTTGGCTGGCCGTCCTTGATCTGCGTCATTATGTTTTTGGGCGGGATTCAGCTTCTTTGCATAGGCATATTAGGCTCCTATTTGGCGAAGACTTATCTTGAGGTGAAAAAACGCCCCATCTATATAATGAAAGAAACGAATTTGGAGAGGTAACGGCTGTTATGGTTAGAGGCGTGATTGGGCTTGCGGTTTTTATGGGAGCTGTCCCATTTTTGCTTGGCCTTTTGTATACGGGATTTGTGGAAGAGGAGAAGGAGAATCTGCTGCTGCATCTGGCCGCGGGCTATGTGATGATGCTTGGCTTGTTTGAGCTTTGCGCGCTGCCGTTGATTTGGCTTGGCGGCTCCCTTTCCCTGCTGCTTTCGATTTATGTGGGTCTGCTTGCTGTGGCAAGCCTTCTTTCGCTTGCAGTAAATTTTAGGCGGATTTTTGGGGTGTTCCTTCGCGTGGCGCAGGCGGCGCGGGCATTTACGCCCTGCATTTGGGGGCAGCTTGCGCTGCTTTTGGGACAGGCCCTGTTTTATGTGCGGTATCAGTATTCGAATGCGGACGACGCGTTTTATGTCGCGTCGGCTGCGACGTCCCTTGCGACGAATACGGTGTTTGCGTACAGCCCCTATACGGGGACTGCGTATGAAACGCTGCCGGCCCGGTATGCGCTGTCGCCGTTCCATGCGTTTAACGCTGTGCTTTGCAGGCTGACGGGCATTCATCCGGCGGTTATGGCGCATATTGTGTTCATGATTCTGTTTTTGCTGTTTGCCTATGCGGTGTATGCGCTGTTGGGGCGGGCGCTGTTTTCTAAGGATATGGAAAAGACGGGGTATTTTTTGCTGCTGGTTTCTGCGCTGACGCTGTTTTCTGCGTACAGCGAGCGGACGAGCGGACTGGTGCTTTTGATTCGCCTTTGGCAGGGGAAGGCGCTGTTGGCGGGGGTCCTTTTGCCGATGGCGCTGTATCTGGCGGTTCGGATTTTTTTGCTGGATGGGAGGCGCGCGGACTGGCTGCTGCTTTTTGCACTGATGTGCGCCTGCTGCATGGCGTCTTCTATGGGCGTTCTGCTTGGCGCGCTTTCGGCCGGGATTTTTGGCCTGCTGTACGCGGTTCGGGATAGGAGCGTCCGTCCGCTTGTTTTTACGGCGTTCTGCTGCCTGCCGAATGTCCTTTGCGGCGCTCTGTATTTGGCGATGAGATAAGGAGGCGGCGTTTATGAGAGAGACACTGGCGATTGTGAAATCCATGTACGATACCTACAATGGCACGGGGATGCAGATGGCGCTGTTTTTCGCCTGCCTGATCTATTTGTGCGTAAGAAAGCCGGAGGGGGAGAAACGGCATCTGTTCGTGGGCTATGCGCTGCTCTTTTTTCTCATCTGCTTTTTCCCGGTGACGGCGAGGCTGATTATGGCGGGGATTGGGCAGGAGGTCTATTGGAGGATGTTCTGGCTGCTGCCTGTGACGGCTGTGACTGCCTATACGGGCGTGCAGATCCTGATGCAGATGGAGGGGAAGAGAAAGCGGCTTATGATGCTTGGCGCGCTGTTCCTTGTGATTGTCCTGACAGGCTCCCCGGCGTACAACCGCACCGTGTTCCAGCGGAAGGAAAATGCATATAAGCTGTCGCAGGCCGTGGTGGATGTCTGCGACATGGTGGAGCAGGACGCGGCGGCGAACGGGGTTTCCCATAAAAAGCTCATTACGGTCAATGATTGGGTCAATGAGATCCGCCAGTATGACGCGGAGATATTGATGCCGTATGGCGGGGAGGCGCTTAAGGGCCTTCGGACGGAGACGGAGAACGCGGCGCAGATTTTTCGGATTATGAGCAGTGAGGCGAAGAATTGGGAAGCGCTTGCCTGGTATGCGGCGATGGAGGGCTGCAATTATTTGGCGTACCCTTCGGACGTGGCGGCGCTTGAGGCGCTGACGGCCTGTGGGTATGAGGCGGTCGGGGCGAATGAGCTGTATACTGTTTATCGGAGAGAGGCTGACGATGAGGATTATGAGGGGCAGTGGCTGATTACGCAGTACGGCGCCGCGGAGGGCAGCCAGCTTATGTTTTATACGATGCAGGATCGGGAGGGGCATTTGGTGGTCGTAGACGGCGGCTATGAGGAGGACGCCCCTTATGTGAGGAAGACGATCCGGGCGCTTGGGGGCCATGTGGACGCATGGATTTTAACGCATCCGCACAAGGACCATGCGGGCGCGTTTACGAAGATTTATAAGAAGCCGGGTAAGATTTCGGTGGGCAAGGTCTATGCGGTTGACATGGCCTCCCCGGAAAAATGCATGGAAAGCTCGCCGTGGGATGAGGTGGACGTGTACCGGAAGTGGAAGAAGCTTTCGATCGAGGGCTTGCAGTATGTCCACGCGGGGGATGCGTTTGAGGTGGAGGGCCTTTCGTTTCAGGTGTTCAACGCCTATGACGAGTACGTGGACGGGCTTTCTAAGGATTTGCTCAATGACGGATCTATGATGTTTAAGGTTACGGCAAATGAGGAGTCGATGCTGTTTTGCGCCGACGTGGGGGAGCGCATGAGCGAGTATCTGCTGGATACGTATGGAGACGGCTTGAAGGCGGATTATATTCAGATGGGGCATCACGGCAACGGCGGGCTGAGTAAGGAATTTTATCGGTTCATTGAGGCGAAGGCTGCGTTTTTTGACGCGCCGGGCTGGCTGATGCAGGATGAGGGCGGCCGTTATTCAACGCCGGAGAATGCCAGGCTGATGAAGAAGAGCGGCGCTGCGGTATACAGCTATGCCACGACGCCCAACCAGTTGATTTTGAAATAGAGAAGGAGAAGGCTATGCTGCACGGAACAATTTTTGGAACGGTGTTTTATCTCATTGCATTTGCCGCCTGTGTGGTGAGCGTGTATCGGTTCCGCAAGTCCCATAAGCCGATGAATGGGTTTGCGTGGGCGGTGTCGTCGGTTTTGATCGTCATGTCGATGGGGGGCGTTGTGGCGGGGGTGATGAGCCTTCTGCACGTTCCGGTGAACCTTTATTCGATGGCTGTGGTTTACGCCATGCTTGCGGCGGGCGTCTTTTACCTAATTAAGAAGGACGGGATGACGCAGGAGTACGTTTGGGAGAAGTTTGATTTTCTTGTGATTGCGCTTGTGACGCTTGGCGTGCTTGCGATTTCCCTTAAGATTTATTCGCCGCAGCTTGGGTACTGCTATTATAACAGCGACGCGGGCCTGCATTTGAAGGAGGCCACCGCCATTGTGCGTTCTGAAGAAGTGACGAATATGTATTTTCTGCATCTGCAAAACGCGATGATCATTGAGATGACGCAGCCGTTTGTGCGTATTGCGGACTGGTATAAGGGGTACATTATTGGGGACTGCTTCTTTTTGTGGCTGGAGACGCTGTTTTTTGCGGCGCTGATCCGCAGGTTTGCGAGGACGAAGTCGTCAAAAGCGTTTGCCGTGCTATTTTTGCTTGCTTTTTTCATGGGGTATCCGTTCTTAAGCTTTTATTATTCGTTTGGCTATTGGGCCATGGGGAGTATGTACGTCGGCTTTCTGGCGCTTACGCTGCGGCTGTATGAGGAGGCGCAGGTGGAGCGGAAGTATACGGTTTTTATGCTGATGCTTGGCTGCTTTAGCGTGATGATGAGCTATATGCTGTTTGCGCCTGTCGCGTTTTTGGCGACGCTTGCGTATCTTGTGGCGGTCGCGAAGCGGGAGGGGCGGATTTTTACCAAGCGGAACGTGCTGCTTGCCCTTAAGGTGTTTTTGCTGCCTTCTGTGATGGGCTTATATTATTGCTTCTATGGGTTTTTCGTCTCTTCCGGCACGAGCATCGCCGGGGCCTTGTCCAATCCGGGCGGCATTTACACGGAGCTTTACATGGATTTTTTCTGGACGCTGTTCCCTGTGCTGTTTGTGCTGGCCTATACGATAAAAAAACGCCGCCTTACGCCGGAGGTTGTGTTTTTCGCCGCCTTTTTTGGCTTTACCGGGGTGATGCTGCTTTTGACGTTAACCCATCATGTGTCTACGTATTATTATTATAAGACGTATTACCCGCTGTGGATGTTCTGTTGGGCGCTGACGGCCAGGGCTGCGTCCATTATGCTGCAGGAGGCGAAGGAGACGCTGATGGCGTACTGTGCGCTGGTGGCGATGTTCGCTGCGCTATGTTTTGGGAAAATTGAGTATAAGATCGTGACTTCTACGGAGAAAATCACGGGCGCAATGCACAGCACCGCGTTTTTTACCTTGTATCAGGTGGATTGGTCGTTTATCATGGCGGAGCATGAGGCGCTGCCGGATTCCGTGTTTGACCTGTTCCAATATGTGCAGGACAACCTTTCGGGGCAGAGGATGGTGCCGTTGATGACGGAGGAGCATGACTATGGGCATACGTATTTATATGAAGGCGCGACGGGATATGATTTTCCGGATTTTTATGAATGGCGCCACAGCACGGAGAAGCTGCGCCAGGCGTATTATGACTGGGACATCCAGTATACGGTGATGATGAAGGGGACGCAGTTTGAAAAAGACCACGGTGAAGAGACGCTTTCTGCGGACGCGGTTTCGGTGGTGTTTGAGAATGAGGCGGGCTATGTCCTTGCCATTGACTTGTAAGAAGGGAACGGGGCGGCTTGCCTTTCCTGGGATGTGAAAAGAGGAAATGTCATGAGATTGAGGGATGATCGGGAACTGTGGCGGATGATGGAGCAGAAGAAGGAGCGGATGTCGGCTGACTTGGGCGATTTTGCGAAGTTTTTGGCCTATACGCACGACGATGGGCCGGACGACGTGGAGCTGGAGGGCGAGCGCCATGGAATCCGAAAGCTGAAGGGGACGCCGGTTTGGGCGCTTTTGTACCCTGCGCGGAAGACGTACCGAGCGGCCAGGTTCGTCTATGAGAACGGCGTTTCGGGCGTGGTGCAGAAGGCGGAGCATAAGATAGAGAATAACCGTTTTGCGCGAAGGAAAGAGGCCAGGAAGTTTTTGACGAGGATTATGCCGACGGAGGAAGAGAAGAAAAAGCAGCGCGAGAGGACGTTTCAGGAGGACGTCAAGTTCAGCGTGCTGGTTCCGCTTTATAATACGCCGGAGCGTTATTTAAGGGACATGATTGAGTCTGTCATAGGGCAGACGTATCAGAACTGGGAGCTTTGCCTTGCGGACGCGTCGGACGGGCAGCATGGGGACGTGGGGCGCATTGCGGAGGAATACGCCGCGGGGGACGCGCGCGTCGTTTATCGGAAATTAGAGAAGAATGAGGGGATTGCGGAGAACACGAACCATTGCATCCGCATGGCGAGCGGGGAGTATCTGGCGTTGTTTGACCATGACGACTTGCTGCACCCGTCGGCTTTGTATGAGTGCGCGGCGGCGATTGCGCGGGAAGGGGCCGATTTTCTTTATACGGATGAGGTGACGTTTGAGGGCGAGGATCTTTCGAATATCGTGACGTATCATTTTAAGCCGGATTTTTCCGTGGACAATCTGCGGGGCGTGAATTATATCTGCCATTTGAGCGTGTTTCAAAAGGAGCTGACGGAGCGCGTGGGCCTGTTTCGGCCGGAGTATGACGGGAGCCAGGACCATGACATGATTTTACGCTTGACGGACGCGGCGGGGCGCGTTTGCCATATCCCGAAGGTCCTGTATTTTTGGCGCTGCCATCAGATGTCCACGTCCATGAACCTGAATGCGAAGTCTTACGCCATCGCGGCGGGGCGGGACGCCGTCGCGGACGCGGAACGGCGGCGGGGCTATCCTGCGAAGGTGCATAGCGCGCAGATCTGCAAGACGCATTACCGGATGGTTTATGATATCGGGGAGCCGAAGGTCTCTGTGGTGATTGACGGGACGCTTTCTGACCGGGAGCAGATTGCGCATACGGCGGCAAGCGTGGGGCGGATGGCGGCGTACCGAAAGCATGAGCTTTTGTTTGCGGAGGATGTTAAGGGGCTGACGGAGACGGTTCAGGAGGCGGACGGCGATTTTCTGCTGTTTCTTTCTGCGGGCATTTCCGTCATCACGCCTTCGTTTTTGGAGGAGCTTTTGATGTTTGCGCAGCGGGAGGACGTGGGCCTTGTGGGGATGCAGGTTTTGGATGAGAAGGGCCTGATCTATAGCTCGGATTTGATTGTCGGGGCGTTTGCGGGCGGCCCTGTGGCGGAGGCGAACCGTGGGCAGCGGTATGACGCGCCGGGCTATATGGGCAGGAATTACTATGCCCACAATGTTTCGGCGGTGTCCGGCTTTGCCTGCATGGGAAAGGCGAAGCGGCTTAAGGGCCTTTTGGGCGCCTGCGGCGCGAGGTCGGCGTATGCGAGGGCCTTGGAGCTTTGTTTTTTGCTGCGGCGGGCGGGGGAGCAGATTGTCGTAAATCCCTATGCGCTTTGCAGGAAGGAGCCGTCGGCCAGCTTGGGCGGGCTGCCTGACGCTGACAGGCAGTATCTGTTGGAGGCTTACAAAGCGCAGCTTGCGGCGGGCGACCCGTTTTACAATAAAAATCTTTCAACGGAGCAGTTTTGGCAGAAGAAATAGGAGAGATGATGTTAAGCGATTTTGATTTGGAAGGAAAAAATAAAGCGCAGAAGGCGGCGTATTACTTGAGGCATTATGGGGCGGCGTATACGGTAAAGAAGGCGCTTCGAAAGCTTGGGGTTCCTATCAGCGCGGAGTCGGAGTACATGACGTGGTGCAGGAGGCATATGGCCTCGAAGGCGGAGCTAAGAAGGCAGCGGGAGGACGCGCTTTCGAAGGAGCTGTCCTTTGCCATTGTGGGTGAGCCGGGCGCGGATTTGGAGGGCAGCGGATGGAAGGGTCAGACGGCGCGCCGCGTCGCGCTCGTGCCGGGCGCGCCGGGCCAGACGGTGTCGGAGATCTTGAACAGCGCGGACGCGGATTTTTATGTCTTTTCGGGAAAAGGCGTCACGGTTTATCCAGAGTTTCTGTATGAGGCGGCGGGGGCGGCGCTGCTGCGGGACGCGCCAAGACAAAGTAAGGTCTGTGAGCGGCAGGAGGGGCTTCCTGACTTGATTTATACGGATGAGGACAACGCGGCCGGAAAGAGGCGGATGCGCCCGTTTTTTAAGCCGGACGCAAGCAGGCAGCTGTTGCTGAATTTTCCTTATCTGGGACGCTGCTTTGCCGTGAAAAAATGCCTTCTTGTGGAGCTTTCCAACCGCTGCGGCCAGCTGCAGCTTTTTGGGAACGGCTGGCATGAGCTTTCGTTGTTTGCGTTTCGATGGGCGAAGCATATTTATCATATCCCAAAGCCTTTGTTTTCCAATCAGGTCGCAAAGGAAGAGGGGGCCGCGTTTGTCCGTGGCGGCGCAGAGGGCGCGGGCTGCCTGAAGCGGTTTCTGGCCTCTGAGGGAAGGGAGGGGACAGTCGTGCCTTCGGACGTTCCCGGGTTTTTCCATGTAGAGGGCGAGAAGAAGGAGTCGCCGTTGGTTAGCGTCATTATTCCGAATAAGGATCATGCAGCGGATTTGAAGGTTTGCCTGGATTCTTTGCGCGAATTGGGCGGCTACCCCAATTATGAGGTGATTGTCGCGGAGAACAACAGCGAGGAGCCAGGGACGTTTGACTATTATGAGAAGCTGCAGAAGGAAGATGGGCGCGTCCATGTCGTGACGTATGAGGGCGGCTTCAATTATTCCAAGATCAATAATTTTGCTGTAAAGAGCGCGAAGGGCGAATTGCTCCTGTTTTTGAACAATGACACGAAGGTGATGGAGGAGGGCGCGCTTCGGCAGCTTGTGTCCTCTGTGTTAAAGCCGGGGGTGGGCGCCTGTGGCGCCATGCTTTATTATGAAGACGGGACGATTCAGCACGCGGGCGTGATCCTTGGGATGGGCGGCTTTGCGGCGCATGCGCTTTGGAGCCTTACGGACAGGGATGAGGCGTACTATCCGTTTTCTTTATGTGAGCGGGAGGTTTCCGCCGTGACGGGCGCGTGCCTGATGGCCCGGCGAACGGCCTTTGAAGAGGCGGGCGGCATGGATGAGACGTTTGCCGTGGCGTTGAATGACGTGGATTTCTGCATGAAGATCCGCGCTTTGGGCTATGCGATTTTGTTTAACCCCTATGCGAAGCTGTACCATTTTGAGTCGAAGTCCAGGGGCTATGAGGACACGATGGAGAAGCAGGCGCGGTTTCAGGATGAGATTGCGCGGTTTCAGGCGAAATGGGAGCAGGAGATTGTGGCGGGCGACCCGTATTACAATCCGAACCTGACGCTGCACCGCGCGGATTACTCGATGGATGAGATGGGATAAAGACAGGGAAGGCGCAAGCCTATGACAGATAAAGGGAGCGACTGGCTGCAATGGAGAAAAAATCAACGCTTGCAAATATTTTTTATAACAGCTTCGGCACCATCTTTTATTATGGCTGCCAATGGCTGACGACGATTCTGGTCGTGAAGCTCGGGGGCTACGCGGATGGCGGGAATTATAACCTGGCATTGACGTTTACGGCGGCGTTCGCTATTTTGGCGCTGTATAACACAAGGCAGTACCAGACGTCTGACGTGTCGGGGGAGTATTCTGACCGCACGTACATCCGCTCCCGTGTTTTCTCGGTGGGCATTGCGTTTCTGATCTGCCTTTGCGGCCTGTGCCTCAATGCGTATTCTCCATATCAGTGGGGGGTCATTCTGCTGTATATGCTGTATAAGTGCGCGGAGGCATGGATTGACGTGTACCACGGCGTCGACCAGAAGAACGGGCGCATGGATTACATCTGCTATTCGTATTTGGCGCGCGGGGTCTTGATGCTTTCTGCGTTTTGCGGCGTGCTGTATCTGTCTAAGGATTTGCTGTTTGCCGTGGGGAGCATGACGGCCGTGACGTTTCTTGTCGCTTTCTGCTATGACAGGAGAATCGCAGTGCGCTTTATGCGCAAAGGGGATCCGGCAGATTCTGGCGCGGTCAAAACGCTGATGCTTACGCTGCTGCCCCTTGTCGTCGTGGCTGTGACGAACAACCTTTCCATTTCCTTCCCAAAATATTTTTTGGAGCGGTTTTATGGGGAGGAGGCGCTTGGCTATTATTCGACGGTCGCTACGCCAAGCATGATTGTGCAGGTGGGGGCCTCTACGATTTTCATCCCGCTGATTACGCCCCTTGCCGACCGGCTGAAGGACAATGACAGGCGCGGGTTCGTGGGCATCTTAAAACGGGTTTCTGCGGTGTTTGCCATCCTTTCTGCGCTTGCCGTGGCGGCGTCTGCGCTGCTTGGGGAATGGTTTTTGCTTCTCATCTTTGGGGAGGAGATTGGCCCGTATACGTATCTGTTTGTGCCAATCATCCTCACCACAATGCTAATCAGCGTCAACGCCTGCCTGTTTCCGGTCTGCACGGTGCTGCGGGAGATCAAGGGGCAGCTTGCGGTGGGCGTCCTTGGCCTGGCCGCGTCGTTTTTCGCGTCCATCGTCTTTGTGAGGCGAAATTCTATGGACGGAGTGGTAATTGCGCTGTTGATTACTCTTGGATTACAGATTATAATAGAGATATGCTGTGTGTATCGTAAGATGATAAAATGGAAGGAAGCCGAACATGGATAGGATAGCGGTACTGATTCCCTGCTACAATGAAAGCAGGACGATAAAAAAAGTAGTGGAGGATTTTAAGCGGGTCTTGCCGGAGGCCGTCATTTATGTGTATGACAACAATTCCACGGATGGGACGGACGTGATTGCGAGAGAGGCCGGGGCCATTGTCCGTTATGAATATAAGCAGGGGAAGGGCAACGTCATCCGCCGGATGTTCCGGGACATTGACGCGGAGTGCTATGTCATTACGGATGGGGACGACACCTATCCGGCGGAGGCGGCGCCTGGGATGATTGCGAAGGTGTTTGAGCGGAATGCGGACATGGTGGTGGGGGACAGGCTCTCTTCCACATATTTTTCCGAAAATAAGCGGGCGTTCCATAATTTTGGGAACACGTTGGTGCGAAAGTGCATCAATTTGCTGTTTGGCGCGGACATTAAGGATATGATGACGGGATACCGAGCGTTTAATTATATGTTCGTGAAATCGTTCCCCGTGCTTTCCAAGGGGTTTGAGATTGAGACTGAGATGAGCATCCATGCGGCGGACAAGAATATGCAGGTGGAGAATGTGGTGATTGAGTACCGTGACCGCCCGGAGGGGAGCGTCTCTAAGCTCAATACGTTTTCCGACGGATTCCGGGTGCTTCGGACGATTGCCAGGATGTACCAGACCTATCAGCCGATGAACTTCTTTGGCCTGCTCGCCGGGATCTTAGCGGCGCTGTCCGTGGCCTTCATGATACCCATCATCATAGACTATACGAGGACTGGCCTGGTGCCGCACTTCCCGACGCTCATTGTGTGCGGCTTTTCCATGCTTGCGGCGATGCAGTCATTTTTCTCGGGCCTGATACTAAAGACGATTGGGCAGAAGAACCGCCAGGATTTTGAGATTGAGCTTCAGGCGATTCGGATGCGCAAAGAGCAACTGTTAGGGGACTAAAGTGGGAATGAAAGTGTATATATGCCCGGAATGTGGTTGGATTCGGGTGGTTTCGAGGAGAAAAAAGGTAGAGTGCTTCAAGTGCGGGGAGTCACAGATGGCTGTGACGAAGCTTCCCTATGCAAAGGCTGGCAAGATGTCGGAGAAGGAGCGCAAGGATTATGCCCGGACCTGGATGTATCTGCACAGTGACAAAAAAACCTGAGAGGTTAAGGGGATATGTATAAAAGGGAGAAGAAAAGCTGGTTAAAGCATATTGATTTTACGCTGCTTGACATTGTATGCCTGCAGCTTGCGTTAATTGCGGCGTATGTGATGCGCCTGGGCTGGCATCTGCCCTATTCGAGCGACCCGTATGAGCGGCTTGCGTTCGTCATGGCGCTCATTGACATCTGCGTCGTGTTTTTTTTCGAGCCTTATAACGGGATTTTACGGAGGGGCCATCTTTCCGAGGCAAGCTCCTGCGTCACCTTCTGCACGATTATATTTGCCGGGGTGCTGGCGTTTGAGGTGGCGACGAAGCAGACGGAAATCTATTCCCGGCAGGTCATTTTCTCGTATTGGCTGATTTCCATGGTGTTGGTGTTTGGGGAGCGGCTGCTGTTAAAGTATTTGATCCGAAGCCGGATGACGAAGGAAAAAAACCAGTCCGTCATGATTTTGGTCACGAATGCGGAATATGCGAAAGAGGCCCTGGTGGAGTTTTCGCATCTTCCCTATAAGGATTTTGTCGTCTCCGGCGTAGTCGTGGTGGATCAAAAGCTTAAGGGCGCGAAAATTTGCGGCGTGCCGGTGGTGGCGAATGCGGATGACTTTTACGAGTACCTGCGCACGAATGTGGTGGATGAGGTGTTCATCAATGGAAATACCAGGGAAAGCTCCCAGGCGCTGGCCAATGAGCTTTTGGAGATGGGCATCACCGTGCATTTCAACCTGGTGCATATGAACGCGCTTGCGCCCAATAAGGTCGTGGAGAAATATGGGAACTATATGGTCTTGACCTCAAGCATGAAGATTGCGGCCCCAAGGCAGCTTCTCGCGAAGCGGCTTATGGACATTGCAGGGAGCGCCGTTGGCCTTTTGGCTTGCGCGGCGGCGTTTTTGATTTTTGCGCCGCTCATTAAGCTGCAGTCGCCAGGCCCGGTGTTTTTCTCACAGGTGCGGATTGGGAAAAATGGGCGGAAGTTTAAGATTTATAAATTCCGCTCCATGAATGTGGGCGCGGAGAAGCAAAAGGAGGCCCTGATGGGGCGAAACGAGATGTCGGGGCTGATGTTTAAGATGAAGGATGATCCGAGGATCTTTCCCGTTGGGAAGGTGATGCGGAAATTCTCTATTGACGAGCTGCCTCAATTCTTTAATGTCTTACGGGGGGACATGAGCTTAGTCGGGACCAGGCCGCCTACGCTTGAGGAGTATGAGCATTATCAGATCCGCCACAAGGCCAGGCTTGGCATAAAGCCCGGGATTACCGGGATGTGGCAGGTGAGCGGGCGCAGCGACATTACGGACTTTGAGGAGGTCGTCGCGCTTGACCGGCATTACATCTCCCAATGGAGCCTGGGCTTAGATTTTAAGATTTTATGCAAGACACTTCAGGTTGTCATAACCGGAAAGGGATCGGTGTAGCGAGCTATGAATTTGAGGTATCAGTGCAGGTATGTTTGGGGGCTTTTAAAGCGTTATGGCGTTCGGGGGCTTGTCATAAAATCAAAAGAGAGGTTTGAGTCCCCCATGATGCTGTATCCCAAGACCTATAAACAGTATCTGCCCACGGAGGGGGAGCTGGCCCGCCAAAGGCAGGAGCCGCCTTCCTTTGCGCCGCTTATCAGCGTTGTCGTGCCGGCTTATGAAACGCCGGAGACGTATCTGCGGGAGCTGATCCAATCTGTCCTGGCGCAGAGCTATGCGAATTTTGAGCTTTGCATCGCGGACGGCAGCCAGTCGGACGGCGTGGAGCGCGTAGTGGGCGAATATGTGAAACGGGACGGCCGGGTCCGTTATAAAAGGCTAAGGGAGAACGGCGGGATATCAAAAAACACGAATTGCGGATTTGCGATGGCGAAGGGAGAGTATATAGCCCTGATGGACCATGACGACTTGCTGACGGAAAACGCGCTGTATGAGATGGCGCAGTGCCTAAACAGCGAGTATTCGGAGGAAGGGCGCCGCATGGCGATGGTCTATTCCGATGAAGATAAGGTGAGCAGGGATGGGAAGACGCACAGCAGGCCCCATTTTAAGCCGGGTTTTTCCCTGGAGCTATTGCGCCGCAACAACTATTTCTGTCATTTTTTGATGTTTTCGAAGGAGCTTCTGCAAAAAGCGGGAGGGCTTTTGAGCCGGTTTGACGGGGCGCAGGATTTTGACTTTGCGCTGCGCTGCGTGGATTGCGGGGCGGTTGTGCGCCATGTGCCGAAAATCCTCTATCACTGGAGGATTCATGAAGGCTCCACGGCGCTAAACAGCGGGGACAAGGCGTATGCGTTTGACAAGGGCTGCATGGCCATAAAGGAGCATTTAAGCCGCCGCGGCGTCTTAGGAAAGGTATCCGTGACGGCGGATCTTGGCGTATATGACGTAGAATATGAGCTGCATGGCGAATATGAGGTCACAGTGGAATATACGTCTGAGTATGAATGGAAAATAATAAAAAAGATATATGACCGGAAAAGCTATGAGGGAAAGGGCTATTCGCTCAAGCTGCATTACCGTAAGTCCCAAAACTCCCTTCTGATGGGCGCTAAGGAAGGAGAGGAATACGAGGGGGAGTACGTTTTATTTCTAAGGCAGAATTTGTTAAAGTGTCCGGAAGACTTGATTGAGCGGCTCCTTGCGACCTGCCAGCAGAAAGGCGTGGGCATCGTTGCGCCCAAATATCTGCACGACGCGGGGCATCTTTTTCCGACCCTCTACAAACAGAAAGTCGTGTCGTGCGGGATGGCGTATGACAGGCAGGGAAATCTCGTCTCATTGTGCCAGGGAATTTCCGGCGCCTATAAAGGGTATTTCCTGCATGCCGTCGTCCCACAGGATGTCAGCGCGGCATTTCTGTGCTGTGCAATGATAAAGATGGAGGCGTTTCGGGCGGCGGGGATGAGCGCGTGCGATGTGCCGGGGATGTTTCAGGACGCGGACTATTGCTTCCGCATTCGGCGGCTTGGCTACAGCGTCATTGCCGATCCCCGGGTGATGGTGTCAGTCTATCCAATGGAGGCTTATTTTGACCTCGAGGCGGCGTCAGAAAGAAGTATGGACGTGGGCATTGGCATAAAGGGCAAGGGGCGCTATGAGTTGGACAAGAAAGCGTTCTATGAGATCTGGAAGGAGGGCTTAAAGCGGCCCGATCCCTATTACAGCCCGAGTTTGTCAATGAAGTACTGGCGCGCCTATTGGCCCAACCCGGATGTATATGGAAAACAGACGCGGGACATATTTATTATTGGAAGCAAAGGGATTCCGGCCAGGTATGGCGGCTTTGAGACGTTTGTGGAGCAGCTTACCAGGCATCGGCAGAATGAAGACATACACTACCATGTCGCCTGCATGGGGGAGGAGGACAGGGAATTTGAGTACCAGGGCGCCCATTGCTTTCAGATCAAGACGCCGCATATTGGCCCTGCAAAGGCGGTCTGGTATGACGTCGCGGCATTTCGTTACAGCGTCCGTTATATCAGGGAGAACCGCCCGCCCCGTCCGATTATCTATGTATTAGCCTGTAGGATCGGCCCGTTTCTAAGAAGGCTGAAAAAAATGGCCTGGATGTATGATTTTAGCGTGTTTGTCAATCCAGACGGACATGAATGGATGCGGTCGAAGTGGAACCGGGCCATTCAGGCTTACTGGAAGCATTCAGAGAGTAAGATGGTGCAGTATGCGGATTTGGTTGTCTGTGATTCGAAGCATATGGAAAACTATATTCATAAGGAATATAGATGTGAGGATCCTGCTTCAACATTTATCGCCTATGGCGCGGACGTGGAAAAAAGCGCCCTTTCGGATTCGGATGAGGCGTTTTTGGCCTGGCTGAAAAAGTGGGGATTGCAGCCCATGGAGTATTTTCTGGTCGTGGGCAGGTTTGTCCCAGAGAATAATTATGAGACGATCCTAAAGGAATTTAAAAAGGCGAAGACCAAAAAGAAGCTGGCGGTCATCAGCGACGTGAAGGAAAACCCGTTTTATCAGAGGCTGGAGGAGGCCACGCAGTTTCATGAGGACGATAGGATTGTGTTCTGCCAGACGGTGTATGAGGAGCAGCTTTTGAAAAAAATCCGTGAAAACGCCTGCGCATACCTGCACGGGCATGAGGTTGGGGGGACGAACCCTTCCTTGCTTGAGGCTTTGGCAAGCACCGAGGTCAATCTGCTTTTGGACGTCGGCTTCAACCGGGAAGTCGCGGAGCACGCGGCCTTTTACTGGACGAAGGAGCCGGGCAGCCTTTCCGAGCTGATTGCGTTTGCGTCGGGCCTGGACGAAAAGGATCGGGCGGTTTATGGGAAAAAGGCAAAGCAGCGCATCCGTGAGGCGTATGCGGTAAAGAAAATCGTGTCGGAATATGAAGAGCTGTTTATGGGGTGGAGCCAATGGATGTGGTAAGGATTTCGGTGGCAGTGGCGTCCTATAATGGAGAAGCGTACATCAGGGAGCAGCTGGACTCCATTTTGAGGAATTTGACAGCACAGGATGAGGTTGTCGTGTCAGACGACGGCTCTTCGGACGGGACAGTCCCGATCATAAAAGAATATCAGGGAGGGAAAATTCCCGTCCGTCTTTATGAAGGGCCTGGGCGGGGCATCAAGCAAAACATCGGCGCGGCGCTGTCGCATTGCGCGGGGCGCTATATTTTCCTTGCGGATCAGGACGACGTATGGATGGAAAATAAAGTCTCGCGGGTAATGGAGCGTCTGGGCAGAGATGGCTGTAAGCTGGTGTGCCACAACGCGCGCGTGATGGACGCGTCCCTTGCGGAGGAAAAGATGCCGTCGTTTTTCGCATACCGTGGCTCAAAGCCCGGGTTTTTCCCGAATCTGTGGAAGAACCGGTATATGGGCTGCTGCATGGCGTTTGACAGGGAGCTTTTGCCTCTCGTGCTGCCCATCCCGGAAGAGATCGAGATGCACGATCAGTGGATCGGCATGATAAACGACGCGCGGGGAAAAAACGGCGTTTTCTTGCAGGACGCCCTGATTTTGTACCGCAGGCACAGCGCGAATGTCTCAGACTTCTCCCACGGGACGGCATGGCAGATGCTTCGGAAACGCGCCGTTTTCCTTAAGGCGTTTTTGCTGCGCCGGGCCGAATTGAAGCGCAAAGGGCTGTGGCGGAATCCGGCTTCTTTGCCGTGAGGCGATTTCCGTGAAAGTGAGATTTCCGTGAATGACGGCAACTGGTGATTGACAGAACAGCGAAAAAGTTATATATTATCTTTAATTGTAGTAAAAATTTATGCAATTCAGGCGCCAAGCGCCTGAAGGAACGGAGATCGGATGAGCGCCAAAAGAAAAAAACAGAAAAGAAACAAAGTGGTTTTATTCGCGGTCGAAATCATAGTCCTGGCCGCGCTGCTGGTGGGATTATTTGTATATTCCAAATTGAACAAGGTGGACAATACCGGGGAGATTGAGGAGAAGGAAGTGAACATCGAGCTGGATTCGGAGACGGCGAAGGTGTTAAAGGGCTATACGAACATTGCCTTGTTTGGGCTTGACAACAGGCAGACGGGAAGGTATAACGGCGGGAACAGCGATTGCATCATGATCGCGAGCATCAACAACGACACGAAGAAGGTGAAGCTGATTTCCGTGTACCGCGACACATTTTTAAATGTGAAGGAGGAGACTTACAGCAAAATAAACTCTGCATACTCCTATGGCGGTCCGACGGGCGCGATCGCCGCGTTAAACAAGAACTTAAACCTGGACATCGTCAACTACGTCTCAGTGGACTTTGGAGCCCTGGTGGAGGCGATTGACCTTTTGGATGGGATTGAGCTGACGCTGACGGATCAGGAAGTGCAGATCATGAACGACAACTATATTGACGAGATTAACGGCGTGACGGGGCGCAGCGCAAGCAAGCTTAGCGGCGGCGGCACTTATACTGTGGACGGCGTGCAGGCGCTGGCGTACTGTAGGATCCGCTACACGGCGGGAGACGACTTTAAGCGTACCGAGCGTCAGAGGACGGTGCTTGCGAAGATGATTGAGAAAGCGAAAGGCTCCAGCATCGGCACGATCGGCAAGCTGATTGACAGCATGATTGACGAGATTTCCACCAGCTATACCAGCGGCGGACTTCTCGACCTGGCGAGCAGCGTCATGGACTATGAGCTGGAGGACAGCCATGGCTGGCCGTTTGAGCTTTGCACCGGAGACTATGGCTCCAAAGGGGATCTGGTCGTCGCGACGGATCTGGAGACGAACGTGAAGGAGCTGCATGAATATCTGTTCGGCGAGAAGAACAACGTCTCCAATACGGTGAGCGGCATCAGCGATTACATTAAGAATTACACTGGCTGCACGACGGAGGCCACGACACGGTTTGACAATCCTTTGACTGGGGATGACAATACAAAGACGACGGACACAGGGTTCGTAATGTCGGATGAGGGCGACGGGGCCATGCAATAGCTGTTTGGGCGCTTGCGCGTGGCAATGCTTCTGATAGGGATGCCGGAATCTTTTCTTAGGAAAGGTTCCGGTTCATTTTTTTTGCGCATTTTTTTCACAAAACCAACACAAATTCCAAGTAGACTGTCAGTAAAGAAAATCAAAGGAGAAGGGAGCAAGAGGGATGGAAGGATATGAAAATTGGAATGGGCAAGAGGGACAGGACGCGTATGGCGGTCAGGCCGGATATGGCGGCCAAGACGCCTATTATAATCAGAATGGATATGAAGGGCAGGATAAAACGGATTATTATGCCTATGGGCAGAACGAGCCGCAGGCGGACGGCGAGAGCGTCCAGGATGGCGCATACCGCGTTTATGAAGGGTCAGTGAGCCAAAAAGACAGGGGAGAAGCCAAAGAAGCGATAAAGCGGATTTCCCTGATGCTTGTGTTCGGGTTTGTAATGTGCTTTGCATTTGCGGGGACAGCCCATTTTTTCCAGGGCGTCTCAAGGGAAGGGAATTCTTTGGGCAACGGCAAAGACACGCCTATGGGAGCGGATTTTAATATTGTGGAGACGACGGAAATGGCGGAGCAGGCTTTGGGGACAGAGCAGGAGCTGGGAGCCGTGACGGATGTTTCGGGCATTGTGGAGCAGGCTGAGCCGTCTATTGTGTCAATTACGACAATTGCCAGGACAAAGACGCCGGGTTTTTTCTTTAGAGAGGAAAGGGAGTATGAGAATGAGGGCTGCGGCTCTGGCATTATCTTAAGCCAGGATGAGGAGAGCCTGTATATCGCGACAAACAATCATGTCGTGGAGGGCGCGCAGTCTCTGACCGTGCTGTTTTCAGATGGGAATTCGGTTGGCGCCAGGATTAAGGGGACGGATGTAAGCAGTGACCTTGCGGTGGTGAGCGTCCCGTTGGAAGAGATTGAGGAAGAGACGAGGCGGCAGATACGGACAGCCACATTTGGGGATTCGAAGGGAGTGAAGATCGGCCAGACGGCAATCGTCATTGGGAATGCCTTAGGCTATGGGCAGTCTGTGACGACAGGCGTTGTCAGCGCGCTGGACAGGGAGGTTACGGTGGCGAACGAGACGGATGGCAGCACGATCACGAACGAGCTGCTTCAGACGTCGGCGGCGATCAATCCTGGGAACAGCGGCGGGGCCTTGCTCAACGGCAATGGGGAGGTCATCGGGATCACTTCTGTGAAGTATGCCGAGACGAGCGTGGAAGGGATGGGCTACGCAATCCCGGTGGATACGGCGCTCCCCATCATCCGCCAGCTCATCACAAGGGAAGTCGTGACCGGGGCGGACATTGCGTATCTTGGAATTTCCGGCGTAGACGTGACTCAGAGCATCTCGGAGACGTACCAGCAAATGCCGCAGGGCATTTATGTGGCGCATATCGTGGAAGGCAGCGGCGCGGATGAGGCAGGTATGCTGCAGGGAGATATCATTACCCGGTTCGACGGCAGGAACGTTAAGTCGATGGACGAGGTGCAGGAACTGATGAAATACCTTCCGGCAGGGACTGTGGTGGAAGTTACGGTGCAGCGGGCCAAGAACGGCGAATATGTTAAGCAGGAGCTGGACGTGGCGTTAGGGGCAAAAAATTAAATTGCCTGTGGCTAAAAGGGCGGAAATGGAAAGAATTGGAAGTCGGCATTTTTTGGAAAAGCTGGCGCCAGGTTCTTTGCATTCCGTCTTTCTTTTTTTTTAAGGATGCTATATAATGATTGAAACGCTGTGCCTGTGCAGCGAAGGATAGGGCAACCGGAAGAATGGCATTACATATGGAAAGTGGTGGGAACATGAAAAGAAAATTTGGCGTATTTGCGCTCTGTGCGTGCCTTTTATTTCCCGCAAGGGCATCTGCGAGGGAAATGGAGGCCATGGAGCTTGAAGGAGAGATTGACGTGCCTGGGATAAGCGAGGAGGTGGACGCGTTGATCGGCGACGTGGGGCAGAGCGAATCCACAGAGGAGTTTTACCGTCTGCTGAAAAAAGACGCGGCGCTTTCCGCTTATGGCGCGGACATTGCGGAAAGCGCATACGACCCGAGGAAGGAGGGGAAGGTGACTCCTGTGAGGGCGCAGAAGTCCAGCACGTGTTGGGCGTTCGCGACGCTTGCGGCCGCAGAGCAGTCCCTGGTGCAAAAGGGCCTTTCCGATCCGGCGGCTTTGGATTTGTCAGAAGCGCATCTGTCGTATTTCTTTTATCATCCGGTGACGGATCCTTTGGGGAATACCAAAGGAGACGGCAATCACAACATTTCTGCTCAAAATTATATTGACGTAGGGTCCAATACGATCTTTTCAACGTTTGCGCTGGCAAATTGGGTAGGGGCCGCAAAGGAAGAGACGGCGCCATTTGACACGCTTACGGAGGACGCGGCCTATGACGCGGCGCTTGCCTACGCAGACGCGGCGCATCTTAAGAATGCGTACTGGATTAATTTTAAAGATGTGGATGCGGTGAATGTCGTAAAGCAGATGATTCGAAGCTATGGCGCGGCGGCCATCAATTTTTATTGGAACAGCCGCTATTACAATGCGGACAGCTTCGCATATTATTTTCCTTTGGACAGCAGTCAGGCGAACAATCATTCCGTGGCGATCGTGGGGTGGGATGACGCCTATCCCAAAGAAAACTTCAATGAATCATGCCGCCCTATGCAGGACGGGGCCTGGATTGTGAAGAACAGCAATGGGGAATCATTTGGCGACGGCGGCTTTTTTTACCTTTCCTATGAGGACAGCGCGGTCAATTCGGGGAATACGAGCGCGAACCGGGCCAGGGCGTATGTGTTTGACTTTGAGGCTGCGGACAATTACGACTGCAATTATCAGTATGACGGGTCGGCGGGGGCGTACAACGTCACGCATTCGGACAGCCCGCTGACGTTGGTGGACAGCGGCGGATCCATTGCGAACGTGTTTCGCGTACATAATTCGGATGCGTCACGGATCGAGAAGTTAAAGGCGGTTTCCTTTGCGCTGTTTGACACGGCGGTTTCCTATCGCATACAGATTTATAAAAATTTGAAGGATGCGTCTGACCCCACGTCCGGTACGGCTCAGCTTGTCAGGCCCACGGAAGGGAGCACCAGCTACGCCGGATACTATACGGTTCCGTTAAATGCTCCAGTGGATCTGGAGAAAAATGAGACATTTTCAGTCGTCGTGACGCTTAAGAAGGAGAGCGGCGGCGCGGTGAATTTTTTTGTGGATAAAACGTATCAGAACGGGGACTGGATTTCTTTCACAAATGAAGTGGAGGCGGGGCAGAGCTTTCGGACGATGGACGGGGCGTGGCAGGATATGGCTTTGAATGGGGCTACGGCAAGAGTAAAGGCGTTTACAAAGCTTGAGGATGCGCCGCTTGTGGCGAGGAAGGAAAAGAAGGGGACGCTTTCTGTAAAAGAAGCAAGCGCGTCTCCCTCAAAACAAGAGCAGGTGGACGCAAGCGGGACGCAAGAGAGGGGCTCTGTGACCCCGGCGTCTCCGGCAAAGCCGACGAAAAGCGCAAATACGGAGGATGCGTCGGGAAAAGAGGCGTTTTTTTGGGCGTCCTCGTTGATTGCCCTATTGGTAATTCTGGAAATAAAGAAACGCAGAGGCAGGCTGTGAGACAGCTGCCTTGCTTAAACGAACCTTCTTTCTTAAGATAAATTTAAGAAAACGGCGCTATTGTGGAAAAAGATGGAGTATGATACAATCAAAACAATGCGAAAAATTACAAATCGTGGGGCATGAGGAGGAACGATCCATGAGAAAAAAGAAGATTGTAATTGCATTGAGGCATGATGCGCTTGGCACGACGCTTCTGGAACAGAAGGCTGCGGTGAAAAAGACAGCCAGGGCAGTGGCTGATTTGATTGAATCAGAGTATCAAGTGGTGATTTCGCACAGTAACGGCCCGCAGGTGGGGATGATTCTTGGAAGAGGGACGTTTCGAAGAAGGGACGATGTTGCCTAAAATTCAGGCAGCGGTTACTTTATCAGGGATTTGTCGGTGAAGGCGGCGATTATTACCCGTTTGGATCAATCAAAAGAGGCGATGGCGGGAACGGCTGGAACCGTCATAAGAAAATAGAGCAATGAATGGAAGTGAATGAAGATGAAATGGTTAAAAAGAATAACAGCGTTGATTTTGGCGTGCCTGCTTCTGGCTCCTAACGGGGCGATGGAAGCTTTGGCGGCGGAGACGGCGGAAAAGGAACAGCCGTTGATTCAGTATCTTGTGGCAGACCCCTCGGTGACGGCGCCAGGGACACAGACTGTCATGCTTGGCGTCGGTGAGGAATGCGGGGCGGTGCAGTCGGCTTCGCTCGTCTACCGGAATCAGGAGACGGGGGAGCGCTTTGAGGCGGCGGCCACAGAAGTGTCAGGCGGCTTTGCCTTGTTTCAGATGGAATTTGCGTCAGAGGGCGCATCCGGCATTTATCAGTTGGAGCAGGTTTCTTATGCCGTGAATGAGAAAAGCTACACGGCCAACCTTGCGGAGATCGGAATTGACGCGGCGTTTGGCGTGAATCAAGTCGCAGAGAGCGAGCCGGACGACGTTCTGCTTACCGACGAGGAGCTGGAGGAGCTGGAGGAGGGGACGGAAGTGAGCGTTGCGTCCGTCAATCCGTCCGGCAGGTCGGGCGGCGGCCTTTCGGTTGAGCAGGCGTTGGAAGAGGCGGTCCGTTCTGTGGACGGCAAAGGACGGGCAGCGTCCGCAAAGGCGGGCGGCGTGGACGCGACAGGCATGAGCAGCCTTGTCGTTGTTCTGGATCCCGGGCATGGCGGCTCCGACCCGGGCGCGCAGGCGAATGGAATCGTGGAGAAGACCGTCAACCTTAAGATCGCGAATTATTGCAAGGCGGAGCTGGAGCAATATGCCGGAGTCACGGTTTATATGACAAGAACCGGAGACACGTACCTTTCCCTGGCGCAGCGGGCGCAGGTCGCGATCGACAAACGGGCGGACGTGTTTGTCAGCCTGCATAACAATTCGAATACCAGCTCCGGCCCCAAAGGAGCCAATGTATATTATCCGAATTCCAATTATAATCCGGGCTGCGGCTCGGCGGGGATGTCTTTAGCCAGGATCATTGAGTCGAAGCTGACAGATCTGGGGCTTGCAAGCGGCGGCATCCATATCCGCAATTCGGAAAACGGCACCAGGTATCCGGACGGAAGCCTGGCGGATTATTACGGGGTCATTAAGCGGTGTAAGGAAAATGGGATTCCGGGACTGATTGTCGAGCATGCCTTCATTTCCAATCCCAGTGACGCGAAAAATTATTTAAGCTCGGACGCTTCGCTTCAGAGGCTTGGCGTTGCGGACGCGACAGGAATCGCGGAATACTACGGCCTAAGCAAGGGATTAGGGTTTCACAGCATCCAGTCGTTCTCCAGCACGACCATGGATTTGAAATGGGCAGAAGTAAGCGGCGTGAGCGGGTATCAGATTTACCGGAGCCTGTCCAGCGGGAGCAATTTTGAGAAGGTCATGACGATCTCTTCTAATAAGACGACTTCCTGGAAGGATTCCGGCCTGGAGCCGGGGGAGACGTATTATTATAAGATCCGAACCTATACGAAGAAATCCGGATCGAACAAATATGGCAAGTTCAGCCCGGTAGCAAGCGGCACGACGATGGTGAGGCCGCGGATCTCATCTGTGAAATCCTTAAGTAGCAAGGAGCTTGAGATTAGCTGGTCTACGGTGAACAATGCGTCCAATTATGAAATATATAGGGCGACGAAGAAAAGCGGCCCGTATTCGAAGATTGCGGAGGTGGCGGGCCTCAATCGGTTAAATTACATAGACAGCAGCGTTAAGGCCGGAAAGCTGTATCACTATAAAATACGTTCTGTCGGATTGGTGGACAATACCGTGGTGTACAGCGATTACAGTGAGGTCGTTTCGGCCAGGAGCGCCAAGGCGCCCACAGGGCTGTCTGTGATTTCCTGGGGTACGACTACCCTAAGGGTGAGCTGGAAGCCAAATGCGAACGCTTCTGGATATGTGGTGCAGCGGGCGAGCTCACCGAACGGCGCCTATAAAAAAGTCGGGACAGTGAAAGGAGGGGAGGAAGACCATTTTGACGACGCGACGGTAAAAGCGCAGACGACGTACTATTACAGGGTGCAGTCCTATAACCACAATGATAAGGTGAAGGGCTACAGCGGGTATGGAAAAGCCGCGTCCGGCAAGACGATTCCAAAGACGAAGATCACAAAGCTGATCGGTAATTCCACTACCAGCCAGACGATCAGCTGGAAAAAAGTGGATGGAGTGGACGGATATGTCATTTACCAAAGCACGGCGAAAAAAGGCAGCTATAAAAAGATAAAATCTTTGGGAGCAAAAAAGACTTCTTATAAGATAGAGAATCTGGAAGAGGGAAAACGGTACTTTTACAAAATCAGGACGAGAAAAAAAGTGAACGGAAAGACGGGCTACGGCTCCTATTCTGTAATACGCAACGCATGGTCCGGGGAAAAAGTGTCGCTTACGGCACAGCCTGAGACGGCCACGAGCATCCGCATTTCCTGGAACAAAGTGAACGGGGCGGAAAGCTATGATGTGTATAGGAGCAGCTCTCTGACGGGGATTTATAAGAAAGTGGATTCGGTCAAAGACGGAAAGCTTAGCTATGTGGATAAGGACTTAAAGATGACGCGGACGTATTACTACAGATTGGACGCGCGCATTAAGGGCCATAACGCGCTTGGCGTCACAGGCCTTGGCATGGCGTCGGGATGCGCTCCAATCAATACGACAAGCATCGTTTCCGTTGTGGTGAACGCGCAAGGAAAGCTTCAGGTCAACTGGAATGCGGTGAAGGGCGTCACAGGCTATCAAATCTACCGCAGCACAGCGCAGAATGGGACATACGCCCTGTTGGGCGCAGTGTCGAGCGCGGATGTGACAAGTTTTGTGGATCCGTCTGCGGCTCAAAACGTAGTCTATTATTATAAGGTTGTGCTGGTAAACGAATTTGAGGACAGCCCGATCTATGGCGGCTATTCTCCCGCAGCTTCAGGCATATTGCCGTGATGTGGCTGCAGGATGAGTGGAAGCGCGGCATTTAGCGGCAGTGGGCGAAAGGCTGCCCTGTCGCAAAAAAGAAAAAGCAGGAGATGAAAATGAGGGGATTTTGGAAGAGATGCTGTTTGGTTTTTTGTGTTTTAACCTTTGTGGCTATGATTCCAAAGAATACATATGCCTCCGCTGGCATACAGGCGTCTGCGGCGGCAGTGTCCAGCAGCAAAATTGAGGTAAAATGGAGTCCGATGGAGCAGGCGGGCAGCTATGCGGTTTACAGAAGGAAGGCTTCAGAGGGGGCGTTTCAGAAAGTGACGGTGACGTCAAGCCTGTTTTATCGGGATGCGTCTGTAAAGCCTGCGATGAATTACTATTATAAAATTGTCCCTGTCAGCGGGGCCGACGGGAAAGAGATGACAGGCGCGCAGGCGACAGCCGTGGCAAAGGCGCCGGGGCAGACTGCCATTCAAAAAATTACGGTGAAGTCCCCGACGAAGATGCTTATAGCTTGGCGTCCGGCTGCGGGCAGCACGGGCTATCAGGTGCTCCGCTCGGACGGCGAGGGCGGCAGATATGAAGAGATCGCCCGCGTCAATGGAAAATCCAATTGCGCGTATTTGGATGAGGGCGTCATTCCTGGCAGGCTGCATTGTTATAAGATACGCCCGATGAATCAGGGACAGAAAGGGTTTGGGTCATATTCTAAGGCGGTTAAGGCAAGGACGATTGCCAAGACGGCGGTGACTTCAATCACCTCCCTTTCTTCCAGCCAGATGCGCATTACCTGGAAGAAAGTCAACAATGCGGTCAAATATGAGGTGTACCGAAGCTTGCGGAAGGACGGCGGCTTTCAGAAGATCGCCACGGTACGGGGCAGCGTTCGGAAATTTACCGATAAGACGGTGAAAAGCGGAAGGAAATACTTTTATCGGATTAATGTGGTGGGGGCTTTTGGAGGAAGGAAAATCACAAGCGGCTACTCTCAGTCGATTTCATACCGTTCCTTAAAGCAGGTTCGGATTCAGTCCGTAAAGCAGATGGGCGACAATGCGCTGAAAGTGCGGTGGGGCAAGGTGGCCGGAGCCACGAAGTATCAGGTTTACCGCTCTACGTCCAGTTTCGGGACGTATCAAAAGATCGCCACGGTAAAAGGCGCGTCGTCTCTTTCCTATACGGATAGAAAGGTTTCGTCCGGGAAGACCTACTACTATAAAGTGCAGGCGTATTCGGATGGAAAAGGCATTGTTTCCGCGGGGAGCGGCACAAAGTCGGAGTCAAAAGGCAGCTCTATCTTGTACGCGATCATGGGAAAATCCTCGGTGACGGCAAAACAGATGGCCGCGATGTACAAAGCCTCTGGAAAATCGTTCCCTTCCGGCGTTTATCAAGGGAAGGGCGCGAAAAGCATTGAAAAATTCTGTGAGATCGTCATTGATGAGAGCAAAAAAGAAGGCGTGAAGGCTGAAGTGATTTTTGCTCAGGTATGCCTGGAGACGGGCTATCTTTCCTTTGGCGGTCAGGTCAGTGCGGCGCAGTGCAATTTTGCGGGCCTTGGCGCGACGGACGACGGGGCCAGCGGCGCGACGTTTCAGAACGTGAAGACCGGGATTCGTGCTCAGGTGCAGCATTTAAAGGGGTATGCGTCCAAGGATCCGCTCAATCAGGTTTGCGTGGATCCCAGGTTCATTTATCTTTCTTCAAGGAGAGGGACTGCAAAATATGTGCAGGATCTTGGGAACGGCAATTGGGCGACCGACCCGAATTATGCGTCTAAGCTGATTCGGCTGATTCAGGAAATGAAGAGCTATTAAATCAAAATGTGTTTTGGGATGGCAGTTTGGCGATTGGCCAAGCTGCCATTCTGAATGGGGGAAAAGGATGAAAAAAAGATACTGTGCGGTAATTTTTGCAAGCATCGGGGCGCTGTTTGGCGCATATTTTCTTTCCGGCTGTGGAAAAGCCGCCAAAACGCCGGGAGAAAGCGGCGGATCCCATGAGGCTGCGTCGGAGAGCGAATCGGAGCAGCGGATGGACGAGCTGTTTTTGGAGACGGAAACGGAGGAGGCAGGGGCCTTAGGGACGGAAGAAAGCGCGTTGGAGGAGCCTGACGCGCCGGATACGGAGACGCCTAAGCTGCAAGAGCCGACGGACGTCATTTTAGAGGATAGTCAGGAAGAGAGGCGTTTAATCTGCATTGACGCGGGGCATCAGGCAAAGGGGAACAGCGAGCAGGAGCCGATTGGCCCCGGGGCGTCTGAGACCAAGGCGAAGGTAGCCGGAGGGACAAGCGGCGTGGCGACGGGCCTTGCGGAATATGAATTGACGCTTCAGGTGGCAAAGAAGCTCAAAGCGGAGCTTTTGGAGCGCGGCTATGAAGTGCTGATGGTGAGGGAGTCGAACGACGTAAATTTAAGCAATAAGGAGCGCGCGGATATTGCCAACAACGCAGGGGCGGACGCATTTTTGCGGATTCACGCCAATGGCTCCAATAACAGCGGGTCCAATGGGATTATGACGATCTGCCCTACGGCAGACAATCCCTATCCCGACTGCCGCGCAGTGCACGGGCAGTCAAAAAGCCTCTCTGAACGCATCCTGGACTGCATGGTGGACGCGACGGGGGCGAAAAAAGAATATGTGTGGGAAACGGACACGATGAGCGGCATTAACTGGTGCAGGGTTCCGGTGTCCATCATTGAGATGGGATATATGACGAATCCGGCGGAAGACGCCAATCTGGCAGACGGCGCATATCAGGATCTTCTTGTGAAAGGGATGGCGGACGGCGTGGACGCTTACTTTCAGGAGAATTGAGTTGGAAAAGCCGCGGCGGAGGATGAAATGGAAACAGGAAGATGCGCTTTGACAGGGAGGTAAACAGTGCGGAGCAAAAAAAGGCAGGAGCTTGAGTTCCAGTATTATGAAGTCCCGCACGGGGAGCGCCTTCTGGCGCTTTCCCAAAGAGGCATGGAGCAGGCAGAGGGAGGCATAGAGCAGGCGAAGCTGCAGTTTCACAATTTGTTTGAAGTGGGCCATTGCCTGGAGGGGGAGGGAGAAGCCGTCCTTGACGGGGTAAGGATTGCGTATCGGCATGGGGCGGTTGCAATGATCCCGCCCAATATCCCGCATGCCATTTATGGCGGCGGTCTGTGGGAATCGCTGTTTTTTAACCCGGAGGATCTGCTTTTAGAATGCTATCCAGACAATCTGCTGTTTGTCAGAAAAGCGTTGGGGCGGGTGAGCCAGGGGGCATATTTATTTGCGGAAGGGCAAAATAAGCGCATTGCAATGCTTGTGCAGATGATTTTGGAAGAGCATGGGAGCAAAACGGCGTATTCCGGAGAATATATCCGCGGCCTGCTGCTTGCGCTTTTGATGGGGGCGGCAGGCATGGGCGTAAAGAGCGGCGACGCTATGGAGCAAGGGCAGCACAGGGGAGGGATTTCCAGAATTTCCGGCGCATTAAATTATATTAACGAGAATTATATGGAAACAATAAAAATCAGCACGCTTGCGGGGGCCTGTAACTTAAGCGAAACGCATTTCAGGCGGCTTTTTGCAGAGTGCGTGAACATGGCGCCTTTGGAGTACATCAATCTTGTGAGGGTGCAGCAGGCGTGCAGCCTGATTCAAAAAGACAGGTATTCCATGGAGGAGGTGGCGGCTCAGGTTGGATATGCCTCGGTGTCTTCTTTTAACCGGAACTTTCGGAAGATAGAGGGGATTTCCCCTTATCAATATAATAAGAGGAGGCAGTGAGGCCAAAGGGCGGGCCGGCGCAGGCAGGGAGGGATGCCGGATGTGAAGGGCCAACGGATGGCAGATATTGGAGGATTGCACAAAAAAAATAGAATATTTTTGTAAAAAGAGGCGTATTTGACGGTTAATGTGGTTGAATACGCTCTTTTTTTGGTTGAATATGAAAACAATACGGTAAAAAAAATTGGTATAATACACATATAAACAAGATGGAAATATACAAAATGTGTAAGAGTCACATGAGATCATTTGGCCAAATGAAATTTCCTTGTTTATGACTCAATAAACTTTTTTGGGAGGAACAAAAATGAAAAGAAAAGCATTGTCACTTTTATTAGTTGGCGCTATGGCAGCAACGGTATTCGCTGGATGTGGCGGAGACGACAATAAGGACGCGGAGACGAACAACAACGCTTCCAACAATGAGAACAATGAGTCGGCATCTTCAGAAGAAGGGACGACGACGCCGGAGTCCGAGCCTGTTGCAGAAGAGCAAACGCTCAAGGTGGCTGCCCTGGAAGGCGGATACGGCGCAGATCTTTGGAATGAAGTGGCAGAGGCGTTTGAAGCTTCTCATGAAGGCGTTACGGTGGAGCTTACCGTTGACAGCCAGTTAGAGGATGTCATCAGCCCAAGCATGACGGCTGGCGATTACCCGGATGTCGTGCATCTTGCGACAGGCCGTGAGAAAGGGTTGACAGAGACGTTGACGAAGGAGAACGCGCTTCTTCCTTTGACGGATGTTCTGGACATGACGGTTCCGGGCGAGAGCGTAACAGTGAAAGACAAGATCCTTCCGGGATTCCTTGACACGCTTGGCACAAATCCTTACAACGACGGCGTGACCTACTATGCTCCAATGTTCTACAGCCCATGCGGCCTGTTCTATAATGCTGGACTGCTGAAAGAAAAAGGATGGGACGTTCCGAAGACATGGGATGAAATGTGGGCGTTGGGCGACAAGGCGAAAGAAGAGGGCATTGCATTGTTTACCTATCCTACGACGGGATATTTTGACGCGTTTACATACGCTCTGTTATCTTCCGCAGGCGGCTCTGATTTCTACAACAAGTGCATGACATATGAAGACGGCATTTGGGAGAGCGCAGAGGCGACCAGCGTATTTGAGCTGATTGGCAAGTTGGCTACTTACACAGAGGGCACGACGGTTGCGAACGCAAACGGCGATAACTTTACGAAGAACCAGCAGTTGATCCTTGACAACAAAGCGATCTTCTGCCCGAACGGCACATGGCTTCCGGGCGAGATGGCGGACGCTCCAAGGGCTGACGGCTTTGAGTGGGGCTTCATGGCGGTTCCGGCTGTAACTGCTGGCGGCGAGAGCACATCTTTCACGTTCTTTGAGCAGATGTGGATTCCTTCAGCGGCACAGAACCCGGATATGGCAAAAGAGTTCGTAGCTTATATGTATTCTGACGAAGCTGCTTCGATTTTCGCAAAAGCAGGCGCGGTTCAGCCGATCCCTGGCATGAGCGATTCTTTGGAAGGCGACAACAAGCTGTTCTACAGCATCTATGATGACGGCGCTACCGCTGTTATGGGTGGATTCGCATCCACGAACCCGGTAGAGGGCGTTTCCATGGCAGACACATTGTTTGCTACAGTTGATAGCGTTGTAAGCGGCGACACGAAGGTTGCTGACTGGCAGGCTGCAGTGGAAGAAGCAAGCGATAAATTAAGAGACGCGATGAACTAATCATTACAGGAGGCGTTCCGAAGGTTTCCGCCTTTGGAACGCTTTTTTTAGGCAAGTCGGCCGTAGCGTCGGCAAATCTTAAAGGAATGGAGGTATCTATGTGAAAAAGGGCAAAGCAAGAAGCGTTTTTATTGGGGTATGCGTATTGCCAGCCGTGATTCTGTTTTTTATCTTTATGATTATTCCGACCATTAATGTATTTCGTATGTCTCTGTATAAATGGGGCGGATATTCTAATAATAAACAGTTTATTGGCTTCGATAACTTCAAGACGCTGATGGGGGACACAAACTTTTTACGTTCTTTTCAGAATACAGTGCTGTTGATTGTCATAGTCACGATCATAACAATGGCGCTTTCCCTGATTTTTGCGGCAATTATTTCCAGGGAAAAAATTAAAGGGGAGAACTTCTTCCGTATTATCTTTTACATACCGAATATTTTGTCCGTAGTTGTTATTTCGGCAATTTTTTCGGCGATTTACGATCCAAACAGCGGCCTGTTGAACAGTGTCCTTGGGATATTCCGGGGAGACAAAGACCCAATCCTATGGTTAGGAGATCAAAAGCTGGTCGTTTACAGTTTGGTGATTGCCATGATTTGGCAGGCGATTGGCTATTACATGGTTATGTATATGGCAAGTATGGCGAGCGTGCCGGAAAGCCTCTATGAATCGGCAGACTTGGAAGGGGCCGGAAAGGTACAGCAGTTCTTTTCCATTACGCTGCCTTTGATTTGGACGAATATCAGGACGACCTTGTCCTTTTTTGTAATCAGTACCATTAACTTAAGCTTTCAGTTTGTAAAGGTTCTGACACGAGGGGGCCCAAACGGCGCTTCAGACGTGTTCTTAAGCTATATGTATGATCAGGCCTACACGAACTCCTCATATGGATACGGCATGGCGATCGGCGTTATCGTATTCTTGTTCTCATTTGGCCTGGCAGGACTGATCAATGTGGTTACAAAAAGAGAGCCACTGGAATTTTAAGGAGGGGTATGCATGAAAAACAAAAAAGGAATGAGCTTAAATACCCTCTACAGGATTTTTGTCTATGTTTGCCTTTTTGCATTGGCGATCAGCATCATTGTGCCGGTAGGATGGGTATTCCTGGCATCCATAAAGGAAAATTCTGAATTTTATGGAAATCCATGGACTATGCCGAAGGGATTTTATTTTCAGAACTTTATTGACGCGTTTCAAAAAGCGAAAATGGGCGATTATCTGCTGAATTCAGTGATGATTACTGTGATGGCGCTTGTGATTTTGCTGGTTGTGGCTCTGCCTGCGGCATATGTGCTGGCAAGGTACAAGTTTGTCTGCAGCAAGCTGCTCAATCTGCTGTTCATGGGAGGGCTGTTCATTAACGTGAGTTATATTGTTGTGCCGATTTTCCTGATGCTGGTAAGCGGAGATAATTTCATGAGGAAAATTACGGGCAACCCATTCTTCTTAAATAATCCGTTCATTGTCGCGTTGGTGTATGCGTCTACGGCCCTGCCGTTTACGATTTACCTGCTGAGCGGGTTCTTTGTGACGATACCGAGGGATTATGAGGAAGCGGCGCATGTGGATGGAGCGGGCTATTTTAGGACGATGATTCAGATCATGATGCCGATGGCCCTGCCAAGCATCATTACGGTTATCTTATTCAATTTCCTTTCATTTTGGAATGAATATATCATCGCCATGACGCTGCTTACAGACAACGCCAAGAAGACGCTTCCGGTAGGCCTGATGCAGTTGACGCAGGCTCAGAGGGCGGCCGCGAATTATGGGCGTCTCTATGCGGGACTTGTAATCGTAATGCTTCCTACCTTGATTTTGTACATTCTGGTTCAGAAGAAACTGACTCAGGGCATGAGCCTTGGCGGTTTGAAGGGTTAATAAGGAGGAATGGCTATGAAATGGTTAAGTCGGTTAATCTATGTAGTGGTGTTTATCGTATGTATTGTGCTTGTTGTGCTTGGGCAGAAAAGGCTGGAGGCGTCAGGGTTAATCATGATGCTGGTTGGCTTGCTTGGGATATTGGGCCTTCTGTATCTTTATAATAGGAAGTATCAATAGACGATCGGACGTCATAAGGGCGGGGGCCTCTGCGGTGCAGAGGCCCCCGCCCTTATAACGTGAAAAAATATTTGACAGATTTTGGGGTGAAGAGTACAATATTATTAGATGTTTTATACATATCAAATCTAATGGATCGCAAAAATGATTAGCAGTTTGCCTTGTTTTATGCGATATTTTCTATGCTGTTTCAGGAAGGAGGATAATGGATACGTTCAATCGGAGGAAAATGCTATAGTTTGAAATATTATGTAGGATTTACAAGTGGAAAGGAGATTGCAACATGAAATTAAGACGTATATTGGCAGGGATCTTGACGGGAGCCATGGTCGTGTCGGGATTGCCTGCGCTTGACTTTGGGACTGTTTCGGCAAAGGCAGAGAACGTGGCTCTGGAGGGCCGGTCAGAAGCTTCCGATGAGCCTTCTGTGGAGACGGCTGACGCGATTATGGTGGAGGTGCCTGACCCGGCGACGGAGATGACGCCAAAGGACGCGGTTTTGCTGAATGGCGGTGAGTTTGACTTGGCTCCGAGCACTCTGGAGCCGGTGGCGGGCAGTGAAGAAGGGTATCAGATTTCAGATGAAGGCATCACAGGCCAGGTGAAGTTTCCGAACGAAAAAGAGGGGAACAGGGTATTTAATATTACGGGAAAAAGAAGCTTTTTGATGCATATGCAGCTGTTTGTCCCGAAACGCCTGGAAGGAGGGGCGGTGCAGTCTATTATTGGGAAAATGGATAAACAGTATGGCCTGCAGATTACAGACAGCGTTTTGAAAATGTTTGGTTACTTTGACCTTGATGCGGGCAACAGCAACTGGTACGAGGTGACCTGCGATATTACTGACTCAAGCTGGTATGGCAAGTGGCATGACGTTGTCGGGATTTATGACGGGACAGAGGGAAAATTTGTTCTGTATGTAGATGGAGTGAGAAGCGTTCCGACTCCAATATATGCGGATAGAATTGGAGCCTTGAAGGAAAGCACATCCTCTGTTTTTACAATCGGATATAACGAGGAAAAATCGCCGGATCGGCAGAAATTTACAGGCAAGACGAAAGATATTAAAATGTTCATCCAGCAGGAAGGGGAAGAAAGCTTTATTGGCTGGAAGGAGGCAGTGGAGAGCCTGACCGATGCAGAAGCGGTTCAGGATGCTTTTAATGAAGTTTTAAAGGATGAGACGCCGGATCTTTTCATTGGCGTAGTGCCGCCTTCCTATGAGGTTACAGAGACAAAATGGATGGACGAAAGCGGCAAAGAGCTGCCAGAGGGAGCCTCCTTTGACCCCTATGAGGACTATACCGTTCAGGTGAAGGTTCAGGCGAAGGACGGCACGGATTTTCAGTTCGAGGATGACGTCAAAGGGCAGATTAACGGGTTGGCGGCAGAAGCGGCGCTTAGCGCAGATAAGAAGACCCTCACGATGACGTATAGGTTTCAAGGGCAGGAGCGTCCGTTTGAGGCGTTGGGAAATTATCTGAATTGGATGAACGATGAGGTTACAAATGAAGATGAGTCAGGAAAGCGTAAATATACCAAGGCTTCCTGGAATGCGATGGCTGACGTGCAGAGAGGGGCGGTGGAGCTTTACAATGCCGGAGAGGCCGAGGATAAAGCAGAGGAATATGTAAGCAAGCTGGCTGAGCTTAGAGCGGCGGTAGAGGATTTGGATCTGGCGGCGGAAAACTGTGAATGTGAAATTGGGGAAATAACAGAGCCTGCAAACGGAAGTGAAATTCAATTGACAGTGGATGCGGATCAGCCAAAGACGGAGGCGCTGCCAGGCACAAGGGTTACGTGCAGCTCTGACTGCATGGTAGAAGGCCATACAGGCAAAGAGCCGACGATGGCATACGCTTTGGATTCCTCTGTACAGAACACAGCGGACGGCTCTATTGATGCAGAGAAGAGGACTTTGACGGTGAAAAAGCCGGGCGCGGTGGGCGTAAAGCTTACGGCGACGCTTGGCAATGCGACAAAAACAATCAAGATCAAATATACGGTTGTTGGAGCCCCGATGTCTCCTGATGATAAGAATGAGGCGGGCAGCCTGGTCGCTGGCGCCGGAACGGATTATCCGGCGGCGGACAAAGATTTGTATTCCAAAGAGAATTGGGATGCGTTCCAGGCAGCGTTAAAGAGGCTGGAAGAGGTCGTTTCCTCTGACGCTTCAACAGCGCAGGATTTGCAGGCGGCGAAAGAGGCGTTGAATGAGGCTGTCGCGAAGCTGAAAGGCGAGGCGGTGAAGAATGTAGCGAACGCGGCGAAAGACGCGGAGGAGCTTCAGAAGGGCGGCCAGAAGGAGTATCCGGCAGATCTGTGGAATGCGTTTACGACGGCTTATGCGAACGCGACGGCAGCGGAGTCTGTGCTTGCGGCAAAGAAGCCGGCAGAATTAAAGAAAATTGTGAGTGACTTAAAGGCGGCGAAAGACGCGCTTGTCAATTATAAGCCAGGTGCGCCGGCTCCAACAGTGAAGGTAGGCGACAAAGAAGAGGCCCCGACAGGGACGTACGTAGTGACGGATGTGGACAAGAAGACCGTGAAGCTGGAAGCGGGCCTGAAAAATGCGAAAGGCAAAGTGACGATTCCGGCGACAGTCGACGTAAAAGGGACGGCATATAAAGTAACGGCAATTGGCAAGAAGGCATTCTCTAACCGTAAGGGCCTTAAGAACGTGATAATTGGAGGAAACGTGACAAGCATTGAGGCGGAGGCGTTTTCTGGATGCACAGCTATGACGGCCGTGACGCTTGGAGAAAACGTAAGCACGATTGGCAAGAAAGCATTTTATAACTGCAAGAAGCTGAAGACGGTGACAGTAAGCGGCAAAAAGGCGCCGAAGATTCAAAAAAACGCGTTTAAGAAGACGGCGCCAAAGGTTACGGTAAAGGCGAAGAAGATTAAGAAAAAGAAGGATAAGAATGCGATGCTTGCCAAGATGAAGAAACCGGGCGGCATGAGCAAGAAGTCTGTCGCAAAATAACAGGCTCTGGATTTCATAATGGTGAAGCCAAAAAGGCGGAATCAATGCCTGGCCCTGGAAATCTGTGATTTCCAGGGCTTTTTTTTTTTTGAGTTTTATGGTATCCTTATCCCGGGTTAATAATAAAGAAAAGAGGGCGGCTATGGAGTTTCGGCCATGCATTGACATTCACAACGGAAAAGTAAAGCAGATTGTAGGGGGCAGCTTGCAGGATGAGGGAGGCTCTGTGCAGGAGAATTTTGTGGCAAGCCAGGACGCCTCCTATTTTGCAGGCATTTACAAAAGGGATGGCTTACGAGGGGGGCATATCATCATGCTTAACCCCGCGGAAAGCGAGCATTATGAGGCGACAAAGCGTCAGGCGCTGCTGGCGCTAAAGGCCTATCCAGGAGGGCTGCAGGTCGGCGGCGGGATTACCGCGGGAAATGCAAACGCGTTTCTTTCGGAGGGCGCAAGCCATGTCATTGTCACCTCATATGTATTTTCCAATGGAAAAATTCAGTACGGGAATTTGGAAAAGCTTACGGATGCAGTGGGGAAAGGGCGTTTGGTGTTGGACTTAAGCTGTAGGAGGCGGGGAGGCGGCTATTATATTGTGACAGACCGCTGGCAGAAGTTCACGGAGGAGAAAATCACGCATAGCCTGTTAGACCGCCTGATGGCGTATGCGGATGAGTTTTTGATTCATGCCGTGGATGTGGAAGGGAAGGCGGCTGGAATTGAGGAGGAGCTGGCCGCGCTGCTTGGGGACTGGGCGAGGATTCCCATAACCTATGCAGGCGGAGTGGCGGATTTTGAAGATCTTCGCGCCTTAAAGCGGATCGGGAAAGGCAGGCTGAACGTCACGATTGGCAGCGCGTTGGATCTGTTTGGCGGCGCGATAGAGTATAGGAAGGCGCTTGCGTTTTTCAATCAGGAATAAGAGGCGGCGCGCCGTTATCTACAGGGGCGAAGCAGGGAGAGCGGAGTGGGGGATTGATGGAGATAGCGTTGGCATGGAAGGATGTGTGATGGCATGAGGTTTACGAAGATGCATGGGATAGGGAACGACTATATCTATGTGAATTGCTTTGAAGAGCGGGTTGAAAACCCTTCGGAGCTGGCCGTGCGGTTAAGCGACCGGCATTTTGGCATAGGCTCGGACGGCCTGATTTTGATTCGGCCGTCAAAAACCGCGGATTTTGAGATGGAGATGTATAATGCGGACGGCTCCAGGGGGGAGATGTGCGGCAACGGCATCCGCTGCGTGGGGAAATATGTATATGACAGGGGCCTTACGGACAAGACGAGGATTTTGGTCGAGACATTGGGCGGCGTCCGTCAGCTTGACCTTACGGTGGAGCAGGGAACGGTTTCGCTTGTCCGCGTGGACATGGGCAGCCCGGAGTTTGCGGTTGAAAAAATTCCGGCAGCTGTGGACGTGAAAGAAGTGATCTGTCAGCCGATGACGGTGAATGGCGCAAAATACGCCGTCACTTGCGTGTCGATGGGAAACCCGCATTGCGTGACCTTTCTGGATGAGGACGTGACGGGCTTGGCGCTTGGGGAAATTGGGCCGGCATTTGAGCGCCATGCCTGGTTCCCGCAGCGAATCAACACGGAGTTTGTGAATGTCCTTGACGGACAGACGATCCGTATGCGCGTCTGGGAACGCGGCTCCGGGGAGACGATGGCATGCGGGACGGGGGCGTGCGCGGCGGCCGTCGCGGCGGCGGTTAACGGCCTGTGCGGAGAGGACGTGACGGTTCGCCTTTTGGGCGGCGAGTTAAACGTGAAATGGGACAGGAAGGCCAATCAGGTCTTTCTGACAGGCCCGGCCGAGACTGTGTTTGAAGGAGAAATTTCATTATAAAAATACAAGGATAAAAAAGGAGAAAAGAAAAATGTTTCAGTTAAATGAGAATTACCAGAAGCTTCCAGGGAGCTATTTATTCAGCACAATTGCAAAGAAGGTTGCGGCGTTTACGGAGGCGCATCCAGACAAGCAGATCATTCGCCTAGGGATTGGCGACGTGACGCAGCCGATTGCCCCGGCGATTATTGAGGCCATGCATAAAGCGGTGGATGAGATGGGGAAGGCGGAGACGTTCCATGGCTATGCGCCGGATCTGGGGTATGGCTTTTTGCGGAAGGCGATTGCGGAGCATGATTATAGGGCGCGGGGCTGTGACATTGCGGAGGATGAGATTTTCGTGTCGGACGGGGCGAAAAGCGATTCGGCCAATATCCAGGAGATTTTTTCGGCAGAGAGCCGGATTGCCGTCTGCGACCCGGTTTACCCGGTGTATGTGGACTCGAACGTGATGGCGGGCAGGACAGGGGAGTATGACGCGAAGACGGAACGATGGAGCAAGGTCATTTATATGCCCTGCACGGCGGAAAACGGGTTTGTTCCGGAATTTCCAAAAGAGGCTCCGGATATGATTTACCTTTGCCTTCCCAATAACCCGACCGGGACGACGCTGACGAAAAGGCAGCTTCAGGAATGGGTGGACTATGCCAATAAGGTCGGCGCGGTGATTCTCTATGACGGGGCGTATGAGGCTTATATTTCAGAGGAGGATGTGGCGCATTCGATTTATGAGTGCGAGGGGGCCAAAACCTGCGCGATAGAGCTGAAGAGCTTTTCTAAGAACGCGGGCTTTACCGGGGTGCGCTTAGGCTATGCTGTTGTGCCGAAGGCGTTAACGTGCGGCGGCGTGACGCTGCATTCGTTGTGGGCAAGGCGGCATGGGACGAAGTTTAACGGCGCTCCTTATATCGTGCAGCGCGCCGGGGAGGCTGTGTACTCAAAGGAAGGCAAGGCGCAGCTTAAGGAGCAGGTGGCATATTATATGAAAAACGCCGCTGCGATTAAGCAGGGGCTTAAGGATAGCGGCTATACGGTGTTCGGCGGCGTGAACGCGCCTTATATCTGGCTTAAGACGCCAGAAGGAATGACCTCCTGGGAATTTTTTGACCATCTATTGGAACATGCCAATGTGGTTGGGACGCCAGGATCCGGGTTTGGGCCAAGCGGGGAAGGGTATTTCAGGCTGACGGCATTTGGAAGCTACGAGAATACGCTTGCGGCGTTAGAGCGGATTCAAAAATTATAGAAGACGGAGGTTGGATGGGCAAAGATGAGCCAATTGGGCAGTGAGGAAACGAAAAAGCTGTATATCGGAAGCCATATTTCGGCTTCGAAGGGCTATGAGGCGATGGGGAGGCAGGCGCTAAAGCTGGGCGCGAACACATTTGCGTTCTTTACCAGGAATCCCAGAGGGGGAAGCGCAAAGGCGATTGATGAGGAAGATGTGCGGCGGTTTTTAGCGTTGGCGAAGGAGCATTCGTTTGGGACGCTCGTCGCCCATGCGCCGTATACGCTCAATGCCTGCGCGGCAAAAGAGGACGTCCGCAGATTTGCGAAAGAGGCGATGACAGACGATCTGCGCCGGATGGAATATACGCCTGGGAATTACTATAATTTTCATCCCGGATCCCATGTGGGGCAGGGGAGCGAAGCGGGGATTTCCCTTACGGCGGGCCTTTTGAACGAAGCTCTTTCACCGGAGCAGACGACGACGGTGCTGCTTGAGACGATGGCGGGCAAAGGAACCGAGATTGGGCGCAATTTTGAGGAGATCCGTCAGATTTTGGATCAGGTGGAGCTGACGGATAAGATGGGCGTGTGCCTTGACACCTGCCATGTCTGGGACGCAGGCTATGACATTGTGAACGACTTAGACGGCGTGGTTTCGGCTTTTGACAGCATCGTCGGGCTTGACCGCCTAAAGGCCATCCATATGAATGACAGCATGAATCCGCTTGGCAGCCATAAGGACCGGCATGAAAAGATCGGGCAGGGTCAGATTGGCCTTGAGGCGATGGCGCGCATACTCAATCATCCGAAGCTGCAGGGCCTTCCGGTCATCCTTGAGACGCCGAATGACGATGCGGGCTGGACGGAGGAGATTGCCCTGTTACGGGGGATGCACGGAAAATGACGGCTATTGTATGCATAGACGCGTCGGGCGGCATGCTGTTTGGCGGCCGGCGCCAAAGCCAAGACAGCAAGGTGACGGAGCGGATCGCCGGGCTTTGCCAGGGCAGAAGGCTGTGGATGCATCCCTATTCGTATCCTCTGTATGGGAAGCTTTCTGGCGTTTGGACGCAGGCGGCGGAAGATTTTTTGTCGAGGGCAGGCGCGGAGGACGTCTGCCTGGTGGAAATGGGGCTTTTGGCCCCGTTTTTGCCGAATATTGAGGAAATCATCGTTTTTTGCTGGAACCGGCGCTATCCGGCCGATGTATTTTTGGACGTGGACGTAACGGCATGGAAGAAAGTGGCGGAGAGGGAGTTTTCCGGGACTTCCCATGAAAGGATTACAGAGAGGGTTTACAGATGAAGAATACAGGAATGAAGGTTCTGTTACGTGAAAGGGCGGGAAGGCTGTGCCTGGCGCTGCTTTTTGTGGCGCTTAGCCTTTCTTTTTCTGCCTGCACGCGCATGGAGCGCAAGGCGGGGGAGTCGGCCGCTTCTTTGGAGGAGCTGCCAGAGTATGGAGGGGAGCCTTACGCCGTCCTCGCAGACAATATGCCCGGCTTTTCGTCAGAGGATATGACAGAGGAGTCGTTTGAGCGCTACAGCGATTTGGATTCTCTGGGAAGGTGCCAGGCGGCGTATGCAAATGTCGGCAAGGACTTAATGCCGACCGAAAAGAGAGGGCGGATCGGCCAGGTGAAGCCTTCGGGCTGGCAGACGGCGAAGTATGACATTGTGGACGGGAAGTACCTTTATAACCGCTGCCATTTGATCGGCTATCAGCTGACGGCGGAAAACGCGAATGAGAAGAACCTGATTACAGGCACGCGCTATATGAATGTAGAGGGGATGCTGCCTTTTGAGAACATGGTCGCGGATTATGTGAAGGAGACGGGCGGTCATGTGCTTTACCGGGTGACGCCTGTTTTTGAAGGGGACGGCCTTTTGGCGAAGGGCGTGCAGATGGAGGCCTATTCTGTGGAGGATGCGGGCGAGGGCGTCTGCTTCAATGTGTTTGTGTACAATGTGCAGCCAGGGATTGGGATTGATTATGCGACCGGGGAAAACTGGCTGGAGGAAGACGGGGCGGCCGCGCCCGTGGAAGGGCAGGCAGAGATCCGTGGGAACAGACAGTCCAAAATTTATCATTGCCCGGGCCAGGCTGCATATGATGAGATGGGGGATTCGAAAAACCTGATTTTATTTGAGTCTGAGCAGGAGGCTTTGGACGCGGGATATCGGAAGGCGAAGCGGTAAGCCGTCATTTTTCGGATGCGCGCTCCAGCGTGGAAGGAGAATGGCTGCCGCAGCCGCGCTTTTATGTGAGCAAACGAAGCGGCGCGCGCTTTTTTAAGGATTCTTAAAAGAAAACACAAGATTGCTTAAAGAAGAAATGTTTTCTATGTGTTATAATCCTTCCATAAGATTGGAATGGATGAGGAAACATATGTGAGGTGCAGAATGAAATGGAAAAATGTATTGACTGCCGCAGTCATCTTATTTTGCGTGTTTGTGGTCTTTGTCATTGTGAAAGCTTATATGGACGGGAAGTTCGAGTCGGTAGAGACGCTTCAGGAATACATTAAAGGGTTTGGCCTGTTTGCGCCGCTTGTGCTGATCGCCATTCAGGCGCTTCAGGTGGTGATCCCAGTTTTGCCCGGATTTTTGGGCTGCGCCGTAGGGGCGGTGCTGTTTGGGAGCATGGGAGGCTTCTGGTGCAATTACATTGGGATTTCGGCTGGCTCCATCATTGCATTCTTGCTGGCGAAAAGATATGGCGTGAGGCTGGTAGAAAAAATGTTTCCCAAGGATCAATATGAAAAATATTCCGGTTGGGCGGGAAAAAGCAAATCCTATATCGCCTTTTTGTTTTTGGGCATGGCGCTGCCGTTGTTCCCGGACGATTTCTTTTGCTATTTTTCGGGACTGACAAAGATGAAGGTCGATAAATTTGCGGCGATCATTGTGCTTGGGAAGCCCTGGTGCATTTTGGCGTACAGCTTTGCGTTTGCGGCTATGGGATAAAAGCGATAAAAACTGCGTTTTTATCCTCTGAGAATTTAGGCAAAATGGATAGAAATGGTATGCATAGGAAGGAGGCTTGCTGTATAAGAATAAGGCAAAGGGTAGAAAGAAGGAGGAGGGCTATGTGTACAGCATTGGCTTATCTTACAAAAGATTTCTATTTTGGACGTACGTTGGATAATGAGTTTTCTTACGGGGAGGAGATTGCGGTCATGCCCCGTAATTTTTATCTTCGTTTCCGTTGCGCGGGCAGCTTGCAGCGCCATTATGCCATGATCGGCACGGCGCACCTGGAAGACGGATGCCCGTTGTATTATGACGCGGTCAATGAGAAGGGGCTTGGCATGGCGGGCCTGAATTTTGTGGGGAATGCAGTATATCACGCTCCTGTGCGCCAGAAAGACAATGTGGCGTCGTTTGAATTTATCCCATGGATTTTGGGCCAGTGCGCTTCGGTGAAGGAGGCGAAGGCCCTGGTTGAGCGGATAAACCTTACGGACGCCGCGTTTAGCCAAAATCTTCCTGTGGCGCAGCTTCATTGGATCATTTCTGACAGGGAGGGATCTATTGTCGTAGAGTCTGTAGAAGAAGGGATTCGGGTTTATGAGAATCCGGTGGGGATCCTGACGAATAACCCGCCGTTTGGGGAGCAGATGTTTCAATTGAATAATTATATGCATTTGTCCCCGAAGTCGCCGACGAATCAATTTTCTGACCGTCTTTCCCTGCATGAATATAGCCTGGGCATGGGCGCGCTTGGCCTTCCGGGGGATTTGTCCTCACAGTCCCGATTCATCCGGGCGTCGTTTGTCAAGATGAATTCGGTCTGTGGGCAGGGAGAGAAGGCGGGCGTGAATCAGTTTTTTCATATTTTAGGTTCCGTAGAGCAGCCGCGCGGCTGCTGTGAGATCTGTGAGGGGAAGTATGAGACGACGCTTTACACTTCCTGCTGCAATGCGGATTTGGGGATGTATTACTATACCACGTATGGAAATCATCAGATTACGGCTGTGGATATGTACAATGAGGATTTGGACGCGGAGCGGCTGGCGTCCTATCCTCTGATTCTAAAGGAGCAGATTGCGGTGCAGAACGCCGTGTCATAGCGAGGCGTCAGATTCGTCCGAAGGCAGCGAGGCGTTTTGCATTGGCCCGGCGGAACTGTTGCTGAAAATACGCCTTAGCACACAGACAGCCGCAATGGATAGGAATACTTCCGCAACGAATTGCGCGTATGCCAGGCCATAGAGCGGGAAGAAATAGTTCAGCACATAAAGGGCGGGGATTTCTAAGATGATTTTGCGCAGGATGGCGAAAATCAGCGCCTCTTTCCCTTTCCCTACAGCCTGGAACACGCCCACGGCCAGAAAGTCCACGCACAAAAACGGCATCCCGAGGCAGAGGCCGCGCAGCAGCTTGGTTCCGTAGGCGACAATGGATTCGTTTTTCATAAATGCCCTTACAATGCCCCCCGCGCCAAAATAATAGAAGGCGAGCGTGGCCGCCATAAAGGCAAGCGACGCTTTCATGGCGAACAAAACGGTGTCCTTCATTCGTTTGCGGTTTCCGCTTGCGTAATTATAGCTGACGAGGGGCATGATGCCTTGGGAAAGGCCAAGCGCGATGTAGAGCGGAATCATATTGACCTTTTGGGCGATTCCCATGGCCGCTACGGCGTCTGTGCCAAAATTGGAGGTGAAGTTATTTAAAATCGTCATTCCTGTGACGTTTAAGAGGTTTTGAACCGCAGCGGGGACGCCTACGGCGCATACGCCAAGCACAACGGCCTTTTTCATGCCAAACGCGCTTGGACGGATGCAGACGTAGGTGTCCTTTCTTTTTCGGTATAGCACAATAAAAAAGTAAAGGCAGGCGAAGCAGTTGGAGAGGAAGGTGGCAAGGCCCGCCCCTTGGGCTCCCAGGCTTAATCCCCAGGGGAGAATGAAAATGGGGTCTAGCACAATGTTTAACAGGCAGCCGCTCATTGTGCCAAGGCTCGCATGGAAGGAGGCGCCTTCTGCGCGCAGCAAATAGGCCAGCACGACGTTTAGGATGGCGGGGGCGGCGCCAAAGCTGACTGTCCATTTCATATAAGCCGCAGTCGCCGCGCCAGTTGCCGCATCCGCGCCAAGCAGCAAAAGCAGCGGCCCTAAGAAAACGGTGCAGAGCGCGGAGAACGCAACGCCAAAGGTCAGTGCGGAGTAAAATCCAAACGCGCTGCTGCGCCGTACCGTCTCAAAGTCTTTTCTGCCAAGCGCCCGGCTCATCATGCTGGAGCTGCCGACGCCAAACAGATTGTTTACCGCGTTAAATGCCAAGAGTACCGGGGCGGCCAGCGTGACGGCGGCGTTTTGTGCCGGCTGGTTCGTCATGCCCACAAAATAAGTGTCCGCAAGGTTGTAAATTACCATGACAAGGGAGCTTAAGATCGTGGGGATGGAAAGCGTTAGGACAGCCTTTGGCACAGGGGTATCCTCGAATAATCTCATTTTTTGCTCATTTTCCAATGAAAACACCTCTTTTTTAGATTTTTAAGCGGCTTCATTTAGGAAAGCCGCATATACAAATTTTATGTTTCCCGAATCAATACCCTTTGTCTACTGAGGGTAAATAAGCTAATTATATATGATGTTCCGATATATTGCAAGCAAGAAATGACGAATCGAATAGCGGAGCCGTTACGAAAGAGGCATTGAAAATCGTGATAAAACAAGGTAGACTATAGGTCAGGGGAAAAGCAAGCGGAAGAAAGGAGAAGCATGGCGGCTATGAGAAAAATATTAGTCATAGAGGACGAGACGGCAATTAATGATTTAATCTGCATGAACCTGGAAATCGCGGGCTATCTGCCCGTCCCATTTTTTGACGGGGAGGAATTTAGCCGCCATCTTTCCGAGGAAGACGGCTATGACCTTGCGCTTTTGGACATCATGCTGCCTGGAAAAGATGGCTTTGCGCTCCTTGAGGAGCTGACGGCGCATGGCATTCCTGTCATCTACCTGACGGCGAAAGGCGATTTGCCGAGCAAAGTCAAAGGCTTAAAGAGCGGGGCGGAGGATTATATCGTAAAGCCGTTTGAAATGCTGGAGCTTCTGGTGCGGGTGGATAACGTCTTAAAGCGGCATAGGAAAGTGGAAGAGGAGGAAATCCGAATTAAGGACGTGACGATCCATGCGGCCAAGCGGCTGGTTTTAAAAGGCGGGAGGGAGGTTTCCTTACAGCCGATGGAGTTTGACTGCCTGATGGCATTTTGGAACTGTAGGAACCGGGTTATGACAAGGGATCAGATCTTAAATTTGCTCTGGGGCGTGGATTTTGCCGGAGAAAGCAGGACAGTGGACGTGCATGTGGCAAATTTAAGGAAAAAGCTCGATTTTTCCGATGTGATCATCACCGTGCCGCGGGTTGGGTACCGAATGGAGGCGTCGGAATGAATATGGTAAAAAAAATTGCGTTGACTGCGTCAATTTTGCTGTTTGCATTGGCGCAGGCTTTTTCATTTTATGTTATTTTCTCCAGCCATCAGGAGAAGATAGACCTTTTGGTGGAAAAAGAGGGGAAGATTTTTATGGGATCCAAGAGGGATTTTGAGCAGGAGCTGATAAAGCTAAGGTGGAAGATGTCTGTAAGCGAGCAGGCGGTGACATACTGCTTTCGGAAGGAGATGCCGGAAGGGAGTGCGCTGTATCAGGGAGAGAAGGAGCTGTATAACAGCAGCCCGTATGTGTGCAGTTTTCCAGAGGATAGGGCGGAGGAGCTATGGGAGCATCCGTTTTATCATGTCCAGAGGAACGTGGCGGGAAAGCGCCTGCTGGTGTTTTACGCTCCATATCAGTCAGGGAATGGCAGCCGGCCGAAAGGGGATGCGGAGCGCTACGTTTGCTGTTATCTTGTGGATGTGACGGAAGTTTTTGAAAAAAGCGTGCTTCTTGTGCTTCAGGAAGCGCTGATTTCTTTTTTTGCTTCTGTATTTATGGCGTTGCTTTTGGTGGTTTTGATTAAGAAAATCACGAAGCCTCTTGAGGCGGCCAATGAGGCGCAGCGGCAGCTGATTGGAAATATGTCCCATGAGCTAAAGACGCCTCTGACGGCGATTCGGGGTTATTCGGAGACGCTTTTGCAGGTGAGGCTGTCAAAGGAGCAGGAGGAGAAGTCGCTTCGGTACATCAACAGTGAGAGCGAGAGGCTTTCCCGCCTGTCGGAGAAAATGATGGAGCTGACGGGCCTGTATGAGTCGGACTGCAAAATTGCCCGTCAGGAGGTTTTGATAGAGGAGCTGTTTGAGTCTGTGGAGCATAGCGTGGCGCGCCAGTTGGAGGAAGAAGGCATGGTGCTTGAGCGGGAAGGGGATTATCAGGGAAAAGGGAAGCGGTTAGACCCTGATCTGGCGGCCAGTTTTCTCATTAACCTCATCAATAACAGCGTTAAGGCGTCAAAGCCAGGAGACAGCATTTATTTGGGTGCGGATGAACGCTCTATTTGGGTGCGTGACGAAGGCTTTGGGATTCCCGGAGAGGAGCTTAAGAAGGTAAGGAAGGCGTTTTACCGCGTGGACCGGTCGCGGTCCAGGAAAAGCGGGAATATGGGCCTTGGCCTTGCGCTGTGTGAGCAGATTGCGGCGGCGCATGGTTCCGATTTGCAGATGGAAAGCGAGGTTGGGGAAGGGACGCGCGTCTGGATGGAAGTGTAAGGCATAGGAAGGGGTTAGTTTGGATCAAAGTTTTCTTTTATGTAGCATTCATAGATAGCGCGTTTTAGTTCAACCCAGTCTTTTTGAATAGATTCTTCAAAGTATAGGGGAATGTATTTGCGTTTGCTGGATTTGTTTATGAGATTGCTGTAGGAATCCGAAATATGTTCTGAAATGGTTTTCGTCTGTTGATATAGTTTTTGATTAAATAGCTTGACAAATTCAATTTCCCATAGAAAAAAATGCATTTCAGACATAATGTTTTGACTGAACTGCTGTAATACCTCGTCATCTATTTTTGTAGAAGACATTTGATGCAGTCCTATGTTAAGTTGTTTTATTATGTCATCCATATTTTGCAGCATGGTATCTATGATAGTTTGTTTATATAATTCACTAAGCTTTGATTTTGTCCGTTCTATTTTATGGGCGTTGAAAATTTTCAGCGGATTGTTTTCCG